>JAZQPA010000030.1:0-7498 GCA_045628125.1 Bacteroidaceae bacterium | reverse complement strand
ACCTGAATTGTGGCGGCGGGGCAAAATTAATTCTTTAGTCAACTTTTTCAGGAAAAGCGTCAACTTATCCCGTGGTGGCCGTCAGCCGAATCCGTACAGAATCGTCGAAAAGTGACGTGTGACACCGTGACACCTATATTTTGTCTCACTCCTAAATCTTCAAAAAAAATTTTTATATATATAATATATATTATATATATAAAGTATAATTTTGAGGTAAAGTCAGAAAAAGGGAAAGGACATAAGGGTGGCATAGAATATAGGTGTCACGGTGTCACTGTCACTTTTCGAGGTTTTCCGTACGGATTCGGTTGACTAACCCTACAGGATAAGTTGACGCTTTTCTTGAAAAAGTTGACTAAAAAATTAATTTTGCCCCGCCGCCACAATTCAGGTTGGGAACTTTATAGTGAAATCACTTTTTTCAGCGTATAGTGAAAAATTAAGTTGGAGGCGATTTTCAGTCTTCGTAAATTTGCAATGTCGAAAGAAGATATTGCAAATTTGAGGTATCTCTTAAAACTGAAGAAGGTCATCATAGAAGACACGGGCCCGTCTTATAAGGAGACCTAAAAAGGGATAAGAAATGCACTCAAAAATTAATAAGCTTATGCCGGCAGTATATTCGGAATTGAGCATTATATTAACGAGAAGTTACGGGGAAAATAAAAAAATCCTTATATTTGCGGAAATAATTAATGAATCATGAAAACACTGATAGTATTGGGCCTGTTACTGGCCATGGCTCCTGCCGCACAGGCACAGCAGTACCTGCTGAAGGAATTTACAGCATGCTCGGTTAAGATGAAGAATAACCAGCCGGTGCGCGGACTGTTCAACTACAACTGCAATACGCAGCGCATGGAGTTCATGGATGGCGAGACCGTTATGGAACTGACCAACTCCGAGGCGGTGGATACCCTGTATCTGGGCATTCATAAGATGATTCCTTACAGCACCAAGTTCCTGGAGGTGCTGTGCCGGGCTCCGGAATACAGTCTGGCGGTGGATTACAAGGCAAAGGCGGTGAACCTGGGACGCGAGGGTGCCATGGGCACCCGTAGCCAGATGACTGTGGCCAGCATGGATATGAAATCGCTGGGCATTCACCAGAACCGCCCCGAGATTCATGAGCTGAGCGTGTGGAAACACGAGAACGACAACGGCTATTACCTGATTCAGAAGAACAAGATGAAACGGTTCAACAATACCAAGTCGCTGCTGAAACTGCTGCCTGAACGTAAGGATAAGATTGAGGCGTATCTGGCTGCCAACAAGGTGGATTATCATGATACGGAACAGGTGCTGGAGATGATCATCAGCATTATGAAGTAGACCGCAAACACAAACCTGACAAGCAAGATAATACAATGAGACAACTGCTGAACTGCGGAAAAAGACTGTCCGCACTTTTTATCGGCGTACTGTTCATGTGTACGGCACAGGCACAGATGCCACAGCTGACGGTGCCATCCACCACCACGGCTTGGGAAACCATTGAGCGCCCCAGGATAGTACAGGATTTTGAACGGCTGATGTATGGTAAACTGCCCGAGAAGAAGGTGGATTTGTCCTTCAAGGTGGTGGAGGAAAGTACCCAGGCACTGGAGGGGAAAGCCGTGCGCAGACAGGTGGAAATGACCATGAGGGGCAACGGACAGGAGCGTAAAGCCTTGCTGCTGATTTACTTACCTAAGGATAAACAAGGCGTTCCGGGCATAGTGTCACTGAACTTTCAGGGCAATGCCACCACCTATCACGATGATGCCATCATCCCTTCACGGGGCAGCGTGGCCGACCGGGGCAACCAGGCTCACCGCTGGCCGTACAAGGAGCTGGTGGAACAGGGATTTGCCGTGATTACTGCCCAGTATTTTGATTTCTATATCGATGACAACGAGCATTTCAGCGAGAGTATTCTGCCGCTGCTGGGTTATGCCAACGAACAGCAGGTGCCCGATGACGGGGCTGCAGCCATTGCGGCTTGGGCATGGGGATGCAGCCGGATGCTGGATTATGCCCTGGAATGTGAGCCACAGATCAATCCTCAGCGCATATCGGTAGCGGGACACTCGCGCATCGGTAAGGCGGCCATCTGGGCCGGTGCCCTGGATACCCGCTTCTATGCCGTATATTCCAACGATTCGGGCTGCTGTGGCGCTACCCTAACCCATCGCATGAAAGGTGAAAAGCTGAACGATATTGTGGGAACATTCCCCTGGTGGTTTGCCCGCAATCTGCAGGCTTACAAGGGACGTGATGCGGAAATGCCTATCGACCAGCATCAGCTGCTGGCTCTGATAGCTCCGCGGCCTCTGTATGTGGCCAGTGCCAACGAGGATCTGTGGGCTGACCCTGAGGGTGAGTTCTTAGGGGCTCAGGCTGCCAGTCCTATCTATAACCTGTACGGCTACGAAGGCCTGGAGCATGAGAAGAATCCAGCCACCGATGTTCCGGTTTATCACCGAATCGGGTATCACCGTCGCACCGGTGGCCATGATATCAATCTGTTTGATTGGAACGGTTTCATTCAGTTCCTGAAGGCGCAGGGCGATTAAATCTTATCGCCATACATCAGGTCTCCTGCATCGCCCAAACCCGGAACGATGTACTTGTGACTGTTCAGCACAGGGTCGATGGCCGCGCATACCAGTACCACATCGTCTGATGGGAAAATCTTCTGCAGATAGTCCACACCGCTCTGGGCTGCTATCACGCACGCCATGATCAGGCGCTTTGGCTTTCCCTTGGTGAGCAGAGCCTCGTAAGCCAGTTCCAGGCTGCCTCCGGTAGCCAGCATAGGGTCCACCAGAATCAGGGTCTTGTTGTCCAGACTGGGTGATGCGCAATACTCCACCTTGATGCCTACCTGGTTCATCTCACGGTCCTTATAGTAGCGGTAAGCCGACACAAAGGCATTGCCTGCCTTGTCAAACACATCCAGGAAACTCTGGTGCAATGGCAGTCCGGCACGGAACACGGTACCGATAACCACATCGTCATCGTAGGTGTTCACCTCGCACTTATCCAGCGGAGTCTGAATGGTTTTCTTGCTATACGAGAGCAGTTTACTGATTTCATAGGCTTCGATGTGTCCGATGCGGACAATATTATGACGGAAACGCAAACGGTCGTTCTGCACGTTCACATCACGCAGCTCTGACATGAAGGTATTCAGCAGGCTGCCGTTTTCGCTCAAATTAATGACTTTCATGGTATCCTAATTATCTTATTTTTCTGATTATATCTCGTCCTTGATATCGTGTTTCTCCTTGCCGTTGAAGCTCTTCACCTTCATGCCCAACTTATCCGGCAGTATACCGTTCAGCACGATACCTACGATAGCGGCAATAGCCAGACCGGAAAGATGAATGCTGCCGATGGCCACACTATCGCCTGCGCCGTACTTCACACCGATGGCCAGTACAAGGATGAGGGCGGCCACAAACACATTGCGTGAGCTGGACAGATCGACATGAGATTCCACCAGATTTCGTACACCCACGGATGAAATCATACCGTACAGAATCAGGCTCACACCACCGATGGTAGCGGCTGGCATCAGACCGATAAGGCTGGCAAACTTAGGGCAGAAGCTGAGCAGGATGCTGAAGCAGGCTGCCAGACGGATAACGGATGGATCGAACACGCGGGTCAGATTCAGCACACCGGTATTCTCGCCATAAGTGGTATTGGCAGGTGCTCCGAACAGACTGGCCAGTGCGGTGGCGCAACCATCGCCCATCAGGGTGCGGTGCAAACCGGGCTTGTCCAGAAAATCCTTTCCTACGGTAGATGAGATGGCACACATATCGCCAATGTGCTCCATGATGGTGGCAAAAGCAATGGGGACGATGGCAATGATACTGCTGAGGAGCAAAGTGCTGTCGACATCGTCGAAGACGGCAAGAACCGAAGTCTCACGACTGAAAGGAAGGCCAAACCAAGCAGCATCGGAAAGGCTTGAGAAATCTACCTCGCCCATAATTGCCGCCAAGGCATACGACGAGACGACGCCCAGGAGGATAGGAATAATCTTGATGATGCCCCTACCCCAGATGCTGGCTGTAATCACCACCACGATGGCCGTAATGGCCAGCAGCCAGTTGCTGGTACAGTTGGTGATGGCCGAACCCGAGAGCGTCAGACCGATGGCGATAACCATAGGACCGGTAACCACAGGCGGGAAGAAACGCATGACCTTATGCGTACCGAACGCCTTGATCAATGCCGCCATGATGAAGTAGCAAAGACCGGCACAGAATACACCCATACAGGCATAGCCGAGGGCCAGAGACTCGCTCAGGCCGAGTTCCATGCCCATCTGCTTGACCGACATGTAACCACCGATGAAGGCGAAGCTCGAACCGAGGAAAGCCGGAACGGTACGCTTGGAGATGAGATGGAAGACCAGGGTTCCAAGGCCTGCAAAGAGCAAGGTGGTAGATACAGGCAAGCCGGTGAGCGCTGGTACCAGAATCGTGGCACCGAACATGGCAAACAGATGTTGAATACCCAGTATGGTGTACTTGCCATACCCTAACTGACGGGCATCAGTGATACCCTCCTGAGGTTTGAATTCCATAGACGCGGAGATGTTAAGATGTGAAGGTGTTAAGATGTGAGACCTAAACACTTTTAGTTGCAATTGATTAATTCTTGTCCTTGGGCAGTACAAGGTTGAGGATGATGGCCAGCAGGAAGACGACGGCCACGCAGTTCTCGGCAAATACCGTCTGGATGATCTGTGGGAAGATCGAGAACATCTCGGTAGCCTGCGTGAAGCCAAGACCGATGCTGAGCGAAAGAGCCACGATTACCATGTTGCGATCCGTGAAACCGCACTTGGCCAACATGCCAAAACCTGCGTACATGATCGAGCCGAACATCATGATGGTACAACCACCCAGAACGGCCTGAGGAATAGTTGTCAGCAAGGTGCCGACAGCCGGGAAGATACCACCAATGATCATGATGCAGGCACCCGTAGCAATGGCGAAGCGATTGACGACACCCGAAATGGCAGCCAGACCCACGTTCTGCGAGAACGAAGTGATAGGCGTACATCCGAAGAGGCCTGCCACCGAGCTGACAAAACCGTCGGCCGAGATACTGGCACCCAGCTCCTTATCCGTTGGCAGACGCTTGAGGGCGCCTGAACAGAGGGCACTGGTGTCACCGATGGTTTCGGTGGCTGACACGCAGAAGATGGCCATAACCGAGAGGATGGCACCCAGGTTGAACTCGAGGCTGAAAGGCAGCAGTTTAGGCAGCGAGATGATGCCAACATTCTGGAGGCCAGAGAAGTCGACCATGCCCATGCAGACCGACAGTACATAACCGACCAACAGGCCGACCAGTACCGACAGCGAACGAAGGAATCCCTTGGCAAAGACCTGGCACAGCAGGCAGACAAGCAACGTTACGCTACCGACAATCCAGTTCTGTAATGAACCGAAGTCGGATGCACCCTGACCACCGGCAAACGAATTGGCACCGATAGGCAGCAACGAGAAACCGATGGCAGTCACTACCGTTGCTGCGACAATGGGCGAAATGATACGTATCCAATAACGGGCGAATAGGCCCAGCAGTCCTTCGAAAATACCACCAACGATAACGGCTCCCATCAGCACACCCATGCCTTGCGTCGTGGCGATGAAGATGGACAACGACAGGAACGTGAAGCTGATGCCCATCACGATAGGAAGACGCGAACCGATGCGCCAGACAGGATAGAGCTGAATGAGGGTTCCGATGCCGGCAATGATCATACAGTTCTGAACCAACGCTGCACTCAGGGCAGGATCGATACCCACTACGTTGGCAAGGATAATGATGGGTGTGATGTTGCTGACAAACATCGCCAGCACATGTTGCAGGCCGAAAGGTATCGCCTGTGTCAGAGGTACGCGACCATCAAGTTGATAGAGGTTCATAGATGTGAAGGTGTTAAGATGTTAAGATGTTAGCTGTGGAGATTAGGATTGATCAACGGCACGGGTGGCTGTTCGCGGAAGCGGATGGTCTGGGTCTGCCAGTCCATCTCCTCGACGATGGCCAGCGATTCGAGCCAATAGCCCTCGGCACGAAGTTCGCCTCCACCCTTCTGCTGACCTTTCTCGACGGCAATGCCGATACCTGCTACTTCAGCACCAGCCTGATGTACCAGGTCGATCAGGGCGTGAGCGGCTTCGCCATCGGCCAGGAAATCGTCCACGATCAATACCTTGTCGGTCGACTTGAGATAAGGCTTCGAGATGAATACATTGTTCATCTTCTTGTGCGTGAACGAATAGGCATGCGATACATACTTGTCGTCCGTGCTGTTGGCTGTCTGGCTCTTCTTGGCAAAGACTACCGGCACGTCGTACAGATTGGCCAGCAGCGTAGCAATGGCAATACCGCTGGCCTCGATGGTCAGCACCTTGTTTACCTCTACACCACGGAAGCGACGCTTAAACTCGTACGCCATCTGGCGCATGATGTCAATGTCGATCTGATGATTCAGAAAACTGTCCACCTTGAGGATATTTCCCTCCTTGATGACACCATCTTGCAGGATCTTTTCTTCTAGAAAATTCATAAAATATGTTTGGCTTTTAAGTGTAATATGTTTCCTGTCTGTAAGCGTGCAACAATATCGTGAAATTATTGCACCTGACTTAATCGCGGCAAAGATACTTCATTCCGTGCACACCTCCAAATTATCGGCTATAAAATCACGACGTCCGTCTTATTTACTCATTATTTATATATAATTAGCATGTATAAGTAGTAAGTCGGCCGATACAGTGAGGTCAGATGACGAACTGCTCCATGTAACGCTTCGAGAGGCGGAGGCTGTCCAGTATCCGTTCGCGACTACCTTCGAAGGCTCGATCCTCGACCTCGATGCACGTGTACGAATCGTAGCCGATGTCGGTCAAGGCCGAGATGTAACGACCCCAATCCACATCGCCCAGACCTGGAAGCTTAGGATGCATGAAGTCGAGCGGATAGGCCATGATGCCACAACGACGAAGCTTCTCGACGTCGAGCTTGATGTCCTTGCAATGTACGTGGAAGATACGGTCGCGGAAGTCGTACAGCGGCTGTATGTAATCGATCATCTGCCATACGAAGTGCGAAGGGTCGTAATTGATTCCCAGGTTGTCGTACGGCAGGATGTCGAACACCTTTTGCCAGATCACGGGCGTGGTCATCAGGTTCTGACCGCCTGGCCATTGCGTACGGTCGAACAGCATCGGACAATTCTCGATGGCTACACGTACGCCCAGACGCTTGGCCAGTTCGAGGATAGGAGGCCAGATCTCAGCAACAAGCTCGAGGTTTTCCTCGACGGTCTTGGCCGAATCGCGTCCGATAAAGGTCGTTACCATATTGACGCCCAGTCGACTGCTGGCTTCGATCACCTTCTTCAGATGAGCGATGTTATGCTGCCGTTTCTCGAGGTCGGCATCCATCGTATTGGGATAGAAAGCCAGCGACGAAATCT
>JAZQPA010000029.1:0-2496 GCA_045628125.1 Bacteroidaceae bacterium | reverse complement strand
TGAACACATACTTGAAGAATAGCTTCTGCAAGATTGTGCAGGCAAAAATGATCATAAGGAGCACAACCGCCATAGCACTTGCAAGTCCAACCTTTTGTGTCACATGAGCGATTTCGTTCATAATGACAAAATAGGTACCGGTTCCATTTCCACCGCCTGTAATGACATATGGCGGTTCAAAAGCACTTAGGGATCCTGTAATAGACAAAATCACGTTGAGTGTTACGATGGTTCTTATGCTAGGCAGAATAATATGCTTAAACTGCTGCAATTTATTTGCACCATCCAGGGCTGCTGCTTCATATAATTCCGCATCCACTGACATAATTGCACCAATGAACAGAACCATGTTCTGCCCAAAATAGCGCCAAACAGAGGTTGCTACCAAGGACCAGTTGTTGATTCTTTGATCCTTCAGCCAGAATGGAAGATTTTCTAAATGAAAGCCAAATAGTTGCAAAATGGAATCCAGCACAAATCCTCTTGTATAAAAGAACTTGAAGATAAATCCAATTGCGATACCACTAATCAGATATGGGAAAAACATCATTCCCTTAAAAATATTACCTCCCTTAACCTTGAAGCTTAAGATTGTTGCCAGGAAGAGAGCAACTGCAAGCTGAAACAGTGCACCTACACAATAGTAGCCACTGAGCTTTAAGGCCTTAAAACAATCATCTCTTGTAAAAACATCAATATAATTTCGAAGTCCAACAAACACACGCTTGTCTGGCGGTGTTAAATAATTCATTTTATAAAAGCTAAACTGCACCATCTGCGCAAATGGCAAATAGGTAAATAGCAATAATAGTAACAATGGAATCGTGACAAAGCTAACAATAATGACAGCCTGTTGACCCTTTCTGCTTTTATGCCATTTCATGCTTTTTCATCCTCCTTGTACTCACACGCGTCACTCTCCTGAGGAGAGAGGGCGACATATGTCGCCCTATATTGAAAAAGAAAAAAGTAAATTAGTTACGTTCTACTCCACAAGCATCCTGTGCTGCAGTCCATGCTGCATTCCACTCTGCTACAATTTCATTAAAGGCCTTGTCTCCCATAGAGGCATGCTCGATGATTAACTGAATTCTTCTATCTCCACCTGCTCTATAATTCAACTCAGACTCAGCATTTAATTCATTCAAAAGATCCTCTTCTCCTGCAACGGCTGGAGTCTCCTGAAGGAAGGTAACATTGTCAAATGCAAGCTTTGTCTCTGTGCTTCCTGCTACGATAGGAAGACCATCCTCGTTATAAGTAAATCCAGACTTTTCGACCATCCATTTTACGAACACCATACCCGCCTGCTTCTCTGTTTCTGGAGCATTTGCATTTACACCATAGCAATAGTCTGGGCCGGCAAGTGCATACTGCTTTCCGTTTACGCTTACAGGGAAAGGCATATATCCAACATCTGCTGCATTTTCTCCTGCTGCTTCCATCTGAGGATATGCCCATGAGCCAAGAACCATACATCCTATTTCGCCACGATTGATCATGCCCTTGCAGCCTTCCCAATCGGTTGTTGAGTAGTCTTCCTCAGTAAGTCCCATTGCAACTGCGTCGTAAAGAATCTTATATACTGCGTATGGATGTGCATTGTCGCCATAATCCTTAAATGGATCTGCTGTGTGAAGCAAAGTATTGTTAGTAAACCCTGCATCACCAGTAGCAGAAACTCCTGTGTAATCATCCCAGCAACCCATTGTCCAGCCAGCAGCATAGTTGGTGTAAAGTGGAATGATTGAATTGTCATAATCCTTGATTTTCTGAAGTGCATCAATAAACTCATCTGGAGTCTTTGGAAGCTCTGTTACACCAGCCTCAGCAAATACGCGCTTGTTGTACACAACACCCTGTGCAGTAGCGGTTGCTGGCACTCCGTACACCTCACCACGATACTCCCAATGATCTGCGTAGTTAATCTGTCCATTCATAACATCAAGTGAACCATAAGATTCAAAATAAGAAGAAAGGTCGGCCTTATCAATTGCTGGGATAAGCATAACAGTCTCATAATCTCCAGACTGAAGATGTGTCTTTGCGTCTTCTGCATAGTTGGTGTCTGTTACTACATTCACCTTGATTCCTGGATACATCTTATTGAACTCTGCCATGTACTCGACCCATGTTGTTCCGCCATAATCTTCAGAATCCAAATCTGTTCTGTTGTTGAAGAATGAAATCTCGGCCTCTAAGTCCGTGAAGTCCTCTCCTAATACAATGTCTGCGTACTGCTTGAAGCCCTCATTCGCATTTGCTGCAGTACCATCCTGTGCCCCCTGGCTCTCTGTTGCCGCATTAGAGCCACATGCTGCCATGGACAATGCCATAGCTGCAACCAATACCATAGATGCTATTTTTTTCAGTTTCATATGATTTCCTCCTTTTTGTCTTTGAAACTAAATTAATCATACTTTTTAGCTTAATATTAGTCATCGAACGTTCTTGCAAATCATAGCTCATTCTTGCAAAACAGTCTATTTTTCCCTT
>JAZQPA010000028.1:0-33340 GCA_045628125.1 Bacteroidaceae bacterium | reverse complement strand
TGGTGCTGTTACCGGCCGTGAGCGTCGTTGTGGTTGGATTGACCTGGTGGCATTGAAGTATGCAATCATGGTAAATGGCGTGACTAAACTGATTATGATGAAGAGTGATGTCTTGGATTCTTTCGAGACAATTAAGGCTTGTGTCGCTTATAAGATGGATGGTCAGGAAATTGATTATTTCCCATTCGATATCAAGGAAGGCGAGATTGAGCCTGTATATGTTGAGATGCCAGGTTGGAAGGCCGACATGACCCGTTTCACTTCTGAAAACGAATTCCCAGAGGAATTTAATGCTTATATTGATTTCCTGGAAACTCAGTTGGAAACCCCAATCAAAATCATTTCAATCGGTCCTGATCGTGATCAGACTATTGTCCGTTACACAGAAGATTAATGTTTTTAAATATAGAAAAGGCTGGAGGATTCTCCAGCCTTTTTTATTCCTCTTTTTTGAGCAGTTCCAGATGAGCAAGTTCTGCCAATGCTAATTTCTCATTTTCAGGATCTTTCAGCATTTCCCGATAAAGCGACTCTGCCTCTTCGAATGCTCCTAATTCCACAAGCATATATCCTTTTTCCTTTTTGAGGAAATTGGTGAATTTCCGTAGATTGCTTGATGGCTTTCCGGTGTTTCCTTCATCGTCCTGTCCTTCTTCTATCTGTTCTATTCTGTCCAGAATGTTGTTGATTACACTTAAGGCTCTAAAATCTCTCGCATTCACCAGACTTATGATATATTCTTTGGTATAAGATATCTTGTTCTGATTAAGAATGGCATCCAGATAATAATAAGCCTTGTGGAACAAACCAAGGTCATTGTAGCAAAATCCAAGATAATAGTTTATCTCAAAAAAAGCGTTTCTTTGTGATTCCTTCATCTCATGAAAATGCTCTTTCATGCTATTGTAGACTTGCTCAAAGTAAAATATGGCTTCATAATATCTTTTTTTCATGAAAGCCCTGTGTCCCTTGTAAATAAGTGCTGGCTCATCTGGGAATGTGCATTCAAGCATGATCTTCTGTTCGTGAGTCAGTTCTTTATGGTTATCCTGTTCCACTTTTGACAATGCATCACCCCATATCCGAGAAATGCGTGCCACTTCTTCCTGGGAATCAATCTTGTCATAGGCCATCAGCATACTGAATGTCTCAATAGCATTGTTCTTATCAGAAAGTGTGTGATCTTTAGAGATACTGAATGGGGGAACGCAATATGTGGCGCGGAAATAGAGCGTATTCTCTGTTTCCTGCTCTGCCTGAAGCATAATTACTCCAACTCTGCTTTGAGCGTTGGGGTGCCGAAGGGTCAAAGCGATTTGAACATTCTTGTTCTTGAAATGGGCCAGTTGTCCTTCTCCTTCAATAAGAGCTGATGTCAGCGGGTACTCCTTTATTCTTTCCATGTCAGTAATGACCGCCATTCTGTCATCCGTAATGACAAGTTTACGGATTTCTGTACCAGGCATGTCCATGGCTTCTTCCACAAACCGTATAATGGAGTAGGGCTTGTCTGCTGACAACCGGCTATTTTTATTGAAATCCTGTTGAACAATCTCATGCTCCCGCATCAGAAACAGCACTCTGTCAGCATCCATTTCCAATTGCTCCCCACCATAGTTTTTATTGGAGTCATAGCGCTGAAGGAATATGCGTTTGTGCTCAAAGCAACTGTCTAGCATGCTTCTCCAGAAAGTCTCAAGTTTGGGCATGGTATTCACAATGACACTGCTGACAAACAGGTGAACAAAAATCTGGTTATGCTCAGGTTCATGAGAATAGACAAAACGAGACATTCTGGAATGCAGATTGAGCTGATTGCAAATGTTGCGTACTGTTTCCAAATGCTCGGTGTCTTCACTGAAGAAATACATGAAACCAAGTTTGAAAACCTCAGTTTTTGTGGCTGCTGCCACATTAAAATGGCCCCCTTGATAGTCGAATTCTATGATTTCTTCTTCGTCATGTGTCTCTCTGATTTTATAGTTGCAATTAAATTGCTGCAGCAATTGTTTAATGACCGTTGCTGCAGGAACCAAAGCCGGCTGCTCCGGCTCAGTCTCTTTTGGAGGCTGTTGCCTTTTCTTAAGTTGCAAGTATGTGTTGAAACCAATTAATGCCAAACATGCAATTAATAGTATATATATCATAGGCGGACTTTTATTTAATCGCGACGATTCGTATAAATCATAATATAATAAGCCAAAGTTGCCAATGAACTTAATGCGGCAACCACATAAGTGTAAGCGGCAGATTTAAGTGCGTCAACAGCATATGGATAGGTGCTGTAGCTTACAATGTTTGCACGGCGCAGCCATTCAGTAGCTCTTTGGCTGGCATTGATTTCTACCGGAAGAGTAATCAGACTGAATAGAGTTGTAGATGCAAAAAGAATAATACCTCCGAGAAGCAGTTCCGGAAATACCTGAATTGTCATCATACCGAGGAGTAGGACCCATGGCATGACGTTGCTGGCAAAGCTAACCACTGGGACAAGTTTGCTTCGAAGCTGTAATGGCGCATAGGCACGGGCATGTTGAACCGCGTGTCCGCATTCATGAGCTGCAACTGCAGCTGCAGCAATGCTCGCCTCTCCGTAAACGTCTTCACTTAAGTTTACGGTTTTATTGGCTGGGTTATAGTGGTCAGTCAAAGAACCTCTGGTACTTATTACTTTTACGTCATAAATGCCATTGTCATGAAGCATCTTTTCTGCAACCTGCTTGCCTGTCATCCCGCAGTCAACAGGTATTCTCTTGTATTTTTTGAATTTGCTCTGTAAATTCTGCTGTACTAACCAGCTCAGTAAAGCTGTTCCGATAAAAATAATCCAATACATAGTTGTTATACTTTTTGTTGTCAGTTTTCTTGTTATAAAAAATTAAAGACAAAAAGTGTGCCAACTATAATATTAACAGATATATTGCAAGATATCTTTTGGTGAGTTTGCCAGATGTTTAGCTCCGTTTCCTTCCAACTCTTCTATGGGCCTGAATCCCCAGGTTACTCCAATACTTTCAACTCCAGCATTTTTTGCCGTTTGCATATCCACACCGGAATCTCCGACGTACAGAGTGTCGGCCGCATCTGCTCCGGAAATCTGTAGAATGGAATGTACAATGCTTGGGTCTGGCTTTACAGGAATACCATCCCGCTGTCCCAATACACTTACAAATGAGATGTTTGGAAAGTAGTGATGCATCAGTTTCTCGGTAGCACTTTGGTATTTGTTTGAGGCTACTGCAATTTTAATCCCTTTTTCCTGAAGTTCATCCAATAATTCTTGGATGCCGGTGTAGATAGTTGTGTCGTCGGCATTATGTGCATCATAAAAAGGAATAAAAAGTTCACGAACCTTTTCCACCCATTCAGGACTGTTACAGGTTGCGGGAAGGGCGCGTTCGAAAAGTTTGCGTATTCCGTTTCCTACAAAAGTAGGATAACTCTCTAGTGGGTGCATTCCAAATCCCAGTTGACTTAGTGCATAATTTGTCGCATTTGCAAGATCTGCAATGGTGTTTAACAATGTACCATCAAGATCGAATATAATCAGCTTTTTCATTTCTTCAGAACATCTTGAATTACTAAACTGGCTAGCATTAAGCCAAAAATAGCCGTGGTATGAGCCATGGTGCCATTGATTTGAACCTTGTGAAATTCTGCAGGTGAACCATCGTCATCGCGTGGGAGCCCTTGATTCTGTACGATTTCATCACTATATACACAGAGGAATTTCTTGGCTGGAAATTGTTTGCTCTTTTTGAATTTGTTGCGTAAAGCCCGGGCTAAAGGACAGCCTTTCACTTTCCAAAACTCGCTTATCGTTATTCGGGTAGGATTCAGTTTGAGCGCAGCCCCCATGCTCGAGAAGAATTTTACATCACAGGAACAGGCATGACGGATTAGCTGAGCTTTATGTTCCAAACTGTCAATGGCATCTATCACGTAATCAAAACTGTCAATCAGGAACGAGTCTGCTGTATCTTCACTATAAATGTTCTTGATGGCAATAATCTCTGCTTCCGGATTAATTTCCAAAAGCCGATTCCGTAATGCATCTACTTTTATCTGACCGATGGTCTTGGTAGTTGCCATCATTTGACGATTAACATTGGTGATGTTGACGGTGTCAGAATCAACAATGGTTAAGTGGCCGATGCCTGAACGGATAAGGCTTTCCGCGCACCAACTGCCAACACCGCCTACTCCAAAGATGATTACTCGCAGTTTGGCAATGTTGTCCATGGCATCACTGCCAATCAATAGCTCTGTCCGGTTAAATATAGGGTTGTTTGCCATAATGGACTTATCCAATTATTATTCCATGCAAAGATACACTTTTATTTGGCTTTTTGTCCAAATTCCGTTATCTTTGTGCAAACCAAAAATAAAAAAGGAACGATGATTACGCTGAAGAATGAAAACCTGAGTATTCAGGTGTCTGAACACGGAGCAGAACTCTGCAGTATTGATTGTGCAGGAAAAGAGTATTTATGGCAGGCTGACCCTGCTTTTTGGAAACGCCATTCGCCTGTTTTGTTCCCAATCGTAGGAAGTGTTTGGGGGAATACCTATCGTGTGGATGGGAAGGAGTTTAATTTGTCTCAGCATGGTTTTGCGCGTGACATGGATTTTAAGCTTGTGTCTGCAACTGAATCTGAGGTGCATTTTGTCCTTACAGACACTCCAGAAACACACGAGAAATATCCTTATTCTTTCCAATTGGAAATCGGTTATAGAATCAGAGGGAATAAAGTAGATGTTTTATGGAAGGTAACCAATACGGACGAGAAACTCATACATTTCCAGATTGGTGCTCATCCTGCTTTTTATTATCCACAATACGATGAAAGCCCAGATCGTGGCTATTTCTCATTTGGACCAACATCCAAGATTAATTATATCGGATTGAAGGAGAAAGGTTGTGTTGACCCTGTAACACATTATGAGGTTCCGGTTGATGGAGAGGGACTTTTACCATTGAATATTCACACCTTTGATATTGATACGTTCATTGTTGAAGACAGTCAGCTGACTTCTGTGTCGATTCTGGATATGAATAAGAAGCCATATTTGTCTGTACATTTTACGGCTCCAGTAGTAGGTTTGTGGTCACCTCCAACCAAGAACGCTCCTTTTGTTTGTATTGAACCTTGGTATGGAAGATGTGACAGAGCTAATTATTCCGGTGAATATAAGGATAAAGACTGGACGAATCATTTGAATGTTGGTGAAACCTTTGAAGCCTCATATACCATCGAGATACATTAACAAAAAAAAATCTTGAGCTTGGCTCAAGAGTTTTTTTGTTTGATGATTTCCATTCCTTTTTTGATTGCCTCTTCATTTTGAGGTATCAGTTTATGGTGTCTTTCAGGCAATGTCTTCCGTAGTGCTTTGAGAACGCTCTCAATACCAACAATTGGGTGAATCTGCAATAAACCTCCCAATACTATCATGTTGAAAGTCTTAATCAGATTCATTTCTGCTGCGGCATCCATGGCGTTTATCTCATAAATGTTGATGTCCTTACGGGTTGGTGGATTGTTAATACCATAACCGTCATAGATCAGGGTGCCGCCAGGTTTCACTTTTGGTTCAAATTTTTCCAGTGATGGCTGATTCAGAATGATTGCCGTGTCATAGGTGCTCAGAATAGGTGATGATATGCTATCACTGCTGACAATGACCGTAACATTAGCTGTGCCACCTCTTTGTTCGGGTCCATATGCTGGCATCCATGTAACTTCCTTGCCTTCCATTAAGGCAGCGTAGGCTAAAATCTTACCCATGGATAGTACACCTTGGCCACCAAAACCGGCTATAATAATTTCTTCTTTCATGTTCCTCTGAAATTAAATGTCCTTCTTGTCACCCAGTGGATAGAATGGGAACATGTTCTCTTCCATCCATTTGTTTGCTTTCTCCGGACTGAGTTTCCACCCCGAGTTGCAGGTTGAAACGATTTCTATTAAGTTAGAGCCCTTTCCGGCCATTGAGTTCTCGAATGCTTTGCGTATGGCTTTTTTGGCCTTTTTTATGGCAGAGACTGTGTGGACTGATTGGCGGGAAACATAGCATGTTCCTTCCAGTTGTGCAGCCAGTTCGGTAATCTTCAAAGGGTAACCGTGCAACTGAGGGTCTCGTCCATAAGGGCATGTGGCTGTTTTCATGCCGAGCAGCGTGGTAGGAGCCATCTGACCTCCAGTCATACCATAGATGGCATTATTGATGAAGATGATAGTGATGTTCTCGCCACGATTTAATGCATGAATGGTCTCTCCTGTACCGATACATGCCAAATCACCATCTCCCTGATAAGAGAAAACCAATCGGTCAGGCCATAAGCGTTTAATGGCTGTGGCTACTGCTGGAGCACGTCCATGTGCAGCCTCCTCCCAATCAATGTCAATATACTTATAGGCAAAGACACCACATCCCACGGGACTTACACCAATGGTCTTTTCTTCCATGCCCATTTCCTCTATAACCTCTGCTATCAGTTTGTGCACCACTCCATGGCTGCATCCGGGGCAGTAATGCATGGGAGTGTCATTAAGTAGTTTTGGCTTTTGATAAACCAGGTTCTCCGGTTTAATTATTTCTTCTTTTGTCATTTGCCCTTCAAGTCTTAGAACATATAACGTATGAAAAACTCTGCCACTTTAATGGCAATGGAAATCAGAATAACATACAGGAACAAGGTTGTGTATCCGGAGGTAAAGTAGATGACCAGCGATGCCAGTGCTCCCAAAATGAATACACCGTTCAGAATCATTCTTATTTTCGCGATATCCATAGTTATATTATTTTATTAGTTTATGTTTCAACGCATCAACAACCTCGTCAGGATCAGGGATGATTCCTCCAAGGCGACCAAAATGTTCTACAGGTACAGCTCCATTTACCGCAAGGCGAATGTCTTCAATCATTTGTCCTGCATTGATTTCCAGTGATAAAATACCCTTCACCTGCTTGGAAAGCTTTTGAATTTGCTTGCTTGGGAATGGCCAGAGTGTAATTGGTCGGAGAAGTCCAACCTTGATACCTTCTGCACGGGCATTTTCAATAACTTTTTTTGCGATACGGGCTGCGGAACCGAATGCGCAGATGAGGTAGTCGGCATCAGAGCACATGTACTCTTCATAACGAACCTCATTGGCTTCTACTTCGGCATATTTAGCCTGTAGGCGAAGATTAATCTGTTCCATTTCCTCTGAACGCAATTCCAAAGAGGTTGTGATGTTCGAACCTCTTCCTGATCTACGACCCATGGCTGCCCATGGACATTCTGCGGCAATCTCTTCTTCTGTACGACGTGGTTTGTAAGGTGGCAATACCACTTTCTCCATCATCTGGCCAATTGCACCATCGGCCAGAATCATGGCTGGGTTGCGATATTTGAACGCAAGGTTAAATGCCAGATCTACAAAATCGGCCATCTCTTGCACACAGTCAGGAGCAAGAACAATAAGACGATAGTCTCCATGTCCGCCGCCTTTGGTGGTTTGGAAATAATCAGCTTGAGAAGGCTGGATGGTTCCTAAGCCAGGACCACCACGCATGACATTAATGATAAGAGATGGCAACTCGGCTCCTGCCATATAAGAAATGCCTTCCTGCATAAGGCTCACGCCTGGACTGGATGAGGATGTCATACATCTTTTTCCTGTTCCAGAACCGCCATATACCATATTGATTGCGGCAAGTTCACTCTCTGCCTGGACTACGACCATACCCGTAGTTTCCCATGGCTTCAACTCGGCCAGGGTCTCTAAAACTTCGGATTGAGGGGTGATAGGGTATCCAAAATATCCATCGCATCCACAACGGATTGCTGCATGAGCAATGGCTTCATTACCTTTCATTAAGGTTACTTCCTGTTCTGTCATGGTTTATTCTTCTTTTGTTCGGTAAACCGTGATACATCCGTCAGGGCAAACGGTAGCGCATGATGCACATCCATTGCAAGTGTCTTCCTGTACTTGCTGAGCAAAAGGGTAGCCTTTCTGATTGACGCTTTTGGTTGACAGTGCCAACACATTCAATGGGCAAGCCACCACGCAAAGATTACATCCTTTGCAGCGTTCGGTGTCAACTACAGTTGCTCCTTTGAATTTTGCCATAGTACTATTTATTTCACAGTTATTGGTTATACATGTCTTTGTTGTAGAAATTAAGGATGTTCATGGCCATTTCATAGGCTTGCTTTGCAGGGCTGTTTGGGTTTATGGCTATAGCTTCCAAATAATTATTTATGGCTAATTGCCAATTACCTTTTTTCCTGTAAGCATTACCAAGCAAATAGTATAGATCATCGTTTGGACTCTCGGTTTCCTGAATGGACATTTCTAAGAGCTGTATTACTTTATCTGTCTCTCCTTTGTTCAAAAGGTCGGTTGTTTTGTCCAATAAATCCATTTGTCTGTTTCTACTTCTTTCGTTCGCAAAGTTAATACAAACTCCCTCACTTTTGTAAATATAACTTTGTATATATAGATTACTTAACGCATATATAACAGATGTTAACATATGAATTATGGCTTTATCTTACAATATAACAGTAAAATAAAGCCATAATGGTAAATTGTTACAATTACAACTATTAGTATATAATATTTAACAATTTGTTTGCTCAAACGATAATCAAATGTGCAAGTTTGTACTTACATAATGACGTGTTTGTTGATGAATTCCTGAATATAGTCTTTGTTGCTTTCTGATATAGGGATATAAGTCTTCCCAAAAACGATTCTACTGCGTTCCACTTCTTCGATTTTATTCATTTGAACAATAAAGGAGCGATGTACACGGCAGAATTGAGGTTTAGGAAGATATTCTTCAACAGCTTTCATACTCAACAACGTCATGATTGGTTTGGCCTGTCCTTCCAAATATATCTTGATATAGTCTTTTAATCCTTCAATATATAAGATGTCGTTGATTTGCACTTTTATCAGACGATACTCACTTTTGATAAAAACAAAATCTTTCTCTTCCGTTACGCCATTCGTTTCATCAACGAACGATTTCCTCATTTTAAACCAATCCAATGCTTTATTGCATGACTCAAGAAAGTCGTTGTAACTGAATGGTTTCAAAAGATAGCCCAAAGCATTAGTTTTGTATGAGTCCACGGCATACTGGCTGAAAGCAGTGGTGAACACAATACGCGTGTCGCTATCCAATGTTTTTGCCAATTCTAATCCGGTCATTTGGGGCATTTGAATGTCCAGAAATACCAGATCAACGGGTTCTTCCTCTAATCCCTGTTTGGCGGTAGTTGCACTGGAATATCGGTTTACCAACTGCAAGAACGGAGTCTTTCTTACATAGCTTTCCAGCAAGTCTAGTGCTAAAGGTTCGTCATCTATAATTGCACATCTGAGTATCATGATATTTTTTTTTGTGGGTTCGTCTCAATAATAAGTTCCGAAAGATAAGAATTGGAATCAGGTAAAATTCCCTTGGTCCATTTGAATCGTCCCGGATATGTCAGTTCCAGTCTCTTCTGCACCTGCTCCAAACCAATGCCGCTTCCGCTTCGGTCTGTGTCGTCCTTTGGAAAATTGCTGTTTTCAATCTTAAAACAGATGATGCTCTCTTGTTCCACCGCCATGGTAATATGGATGAAACATTCTTCTCCATTGGTCCGGATTCCATGCTTGAACGCATTCTCTATTAAAGAGATATAGATAAGCGGCATAATTTGTAGATTAGGGGCAGAGGCCTGATCGTGGGTGAATGTAATGTCTGCTGATTGAGGAATACGAATACGCATCAGATTCACATAGCGTTCCTCAAATTCTATTTCCTTGGCCAATGACACAAAATCCTGCTGGTTGTCATAAAGAGCAAAGCGCAGCAACTTACTTAAATCCAATACGGTAGTCTGTGCTTTTTCGGTATCAAACTGAATCAGAGCATAGATGTTATTAAGCGTATTCAGCAGGAAGTGAGGGTTTATTTGGTTTCGAAGGTTTTTCAACTCAGCGTCGGCACGACCAAGTTCTGCTTCTTTCCGGGCAGCTTCAGCTCGATTAAATGCCATGTTGGTCCTGATCATGGTGGCTACACCACAGCTGATTAATAGCGTCATCATATCCCTCATGGCAAAGAACCAGATAGGAGGTCCCATACGTCTGAATGGACGTGGTCCCCGACGCTCATCACGAGTCTTGCGTTCATGATGCATATTATGGTTTGCATCGTCACTGGCCATTTGTTCCATGAATTGTTGGCGCAGATGTTCAAAGTATGTTATATTGCCCATTTCTAGTGCAGTGCAGATTAATCCACCTATGAGAAGGTTGCAAAATACAAATTTCCCTTTTGCGTATTTTAGAAATAGTAGGGGAACCAGCCAAAGATAGTTTATATAGAAGACGACCAGCATGCAGATAGGCATCTGCAATTGGAGGTACATGTTGCCAATGTTCACTTCCTGATCACGCACCATCAAAATGAGAGGAGATCCCAGTACAATTGTACAAAGGGCGAGATGTAGGAATAACGATTTGATGTTAAGTCTTTTTTTCATGGCCTGGCGTTGAGGAAAAGCATAGATGTGCAAATATAGATAAAAACAGTAAATGGGCAAAACGTTATCTTCGTTTAGCCCATTTACTTCGACCAAAAGGCCAATTATTCCGATGAAGGTTTTCTGGCCAACACTGTCTGTTTGCTATCTGGTTGACCCATTATTCATAGCGAATAGCTTCGATAGGGTCCAGACGGGCAGCCTTGCGGGCTGGGAAGTAGCCGAAACCAACACCGATCACCGTACATACGGCAAAACTGAGCAGGATACTCCACATCGGAATACTGGCGGGTAATCCGAAAGAGATCATCGGTAGGGTAATGAGCCATCCCAAAAAGATTCCCAAAGCACCACCCGTGACACTGATCATGATAGACTCGATCAGAAACTGGTTGCTGATGTCAATGCCTCGGGCACCCACTGACATACGAAGACCGATTTCCTTGGTTCGTTCTGTTACGGACACCAACATGATGTTCATAATGCCGATACCGGCAACAAGCAGAGAAAATCCGGCAGCAACCACCAGTATAAGTGTAACCATATTCATGGTTGTATCCATGGTTTCCATGATTTCCTGCTGACTGCGGATGGTGAAATTATCCTTGTCGCCTTCCTTGATCTTGTGGCTTTCACGCAAGATTCCAGTCAGTTCCTCAATGGCAAAATCAGTCATCTCCTCACTGGTGGCAGAGCATGTGATGCTGTTGAAATGGGTCTGTGCCTGGATACGCTTCATCACGGTGGTGAATGGGGCAATCATCAGGTTATCCTGGTCCATGCCAAAAGTGTTATAACCCTTGGATTTCAGCACACCGATAATCTGAAATGGAATATTCTTGAAACGGATGGTCTTACCGATGGCATCTACACCCTCGCCGAAAAGTTCGTCCACAATGGTCTTACCCACTACACATACTTTGGTGCTGCGGCGGATATCATCCTCGGAAAACATCACACCTTGTTCAACAACACGTTGGTTAATGTCCAGATACTGGGCGCTCTCGCCATAAACGGTGGTAGAGGTGTTGTTATTGCCATATACGCATTGTCCGCTGGCTGTAACTTCAGGACTGACGTATGTAACCATTCTCTTGTTGCGCATGATGGCCTCGTAGTCTTCAATCTTTAATGTCTGCATTTCGCTGGGGTCCATTCTGACACCGCCTTCACGCTGGCCTCCGGGCATGACCATGATCATGTTTGAACCCATAGAGGAGATGGTTTCACGAATGCTCTCCTTGGAACCTTGACCCACAGCCATCATGACAATTACAGCTGCTACGCCGATGATAATACCCAGCGTGCTCAGAAATGAACGGAATGCATTCTGGGCAATGGCTTTAAAAGCAACTTTAATAAGATTTGTAAAATTCATAAAGTGTGCATTTTATTTATTAATCGTCTTGTGGAGCAGGCAGATTTGCCAAAGCTTCAGCAGCAGACATTATATTGTCATTGTGCTTATCTTCACGTATTTTCCCGTCTCTCAGCATGATGTTCCGACTGCTGTATTGGGCAATCTCTGGATTATGGGTCACAAATATGATTGTACGGCCTTCAGCATGTAACTTTTGGAAAAGCACCAGCACTTCATAACTGGTACGTGTATCCAGATTGCCGGTTGCCTCGTCAGCCAGAATCACAGCAGGATTGTTCACCAGTGCCCGGGCTATGGCCACACGTTGCATCTGTCCACCACTCATCTGGTTGCTTTTGTGCTCTAATCGGTCGGCTAATCCTACGGCGGTAAGCGCCTTGATTGCAGCTTCCCGGCGCATTTTGGCATTATATTCAGAGTTGTACATCAGTGGTAGCTCCACATTTTCCACTGCGGTGGTCTTGGCTAACAGATTGTAGTTCTGGAATACGAATCCAATCTTGCGGTTGCGTAACCGTGCTCGCTGCGAGTTCTTCATGGTACGAACCGGAACACCATCCAGATAGTACTCACCGCTCGTAGGGGTGTCCAAGCAACCCAGTTGGTTCAGTAAGGTGGACTTTCCAGAACCGGAGGTACCCATGATGGTGACAAATTCGCCCTCATGGATCTTGAAACTCACACCGCGAAGCGCATGAACCACTTCTGAACCTACGATGAAGTCGCGCTTCACATTGTCAAGCTCTATGACTACTTTTCTCTTGTCTTCTTCCATGTCCCAATATTTTTAACGTCATCTTCCCGGAGGACCCATCATCAGGCCACCCTTCTGATCAGGAGCGATTGTTATTATTTCGGAAACAATTTCGGTACCTGTACTTACTCCACTCAGAATCTCAATCTGGCTACCAGTGTTCAGTCCAACCTTTACAGGGATGGCTTTTAGGTTCTTGCCATCTTTTACCCATACTTTGTCCTTACCTTCGCAATCGATAATTTGACCGCCCTTTTCCAGAATATCCTCAGTTGGATTCAAACGCACGGCTTTGGTTGGCACGTATGTCACATTCTCCTTCTCTTGGGTGTAGATGGTGACATTGGCAGTCAAGCCGGGCATCAGTTTCAAATCTTGGTTAGGAGCAGAGATGACAACTTCATAGGTAACTACGTTGCTGGTCGTTGTTGCCTCTTGACGAACCTGGGTCACTTTTCCTTCAAATGTATCGTCAGGGAATGCATCTACGGTAAAGTTTACACGCTGTCCTTCCTTAACCATACCTATATCGGCCTCGTCAATGTCGGCAATAACGCGCATGTCTGTCAAGTCCTGGGCAATGGTAAATAGGGTCGGGGTGCTGAATCCTGCAGCAACAGTCTGACCTTCTTCCACAGCTTTGCTCAGGATAACACCATCAATTGGAGATGTGATGGTGGCATAGGCCAGATTCTGTTGAGCTGTACGAACTGATTCCTGTCGGCCACGGTAACTCTCCTTGGCCTGTATGTAGGACAGATTGGCACTCTCGTATTCATTGGTACTGATCAGTCCCTTTTCGTACAATTTTTTATAGCGGTTGAAATTGCTCTCTTGATACTCAAGATTACTCTTAGCACTGATAAGGTCGCTCTGGGCCGTTGTCAGCTGACTGGTCAGATTGCGACGATCCATTTCGGCAATAACCTGCCCTTTCTTCACTTCGCTATTGTAATCCACATAAATCTTGTCGATGATACCGGACACCTGTGTACCCACTTCCACCTTGGTCACAGGCTCGATGGTTCCTGTTGCGGTTACTGTACTGCTGATAGAACCGCTCATGACTTTTGTGGTACCCAAATTTACAGTAACAGGTTTAGGTCCTCCACCCATACATGTAGCCAATGCGCCTATGAATAGCAATGTGGCTACTCCACCAATGATTTTTTTCTTTGTATCCATAATGTCGTTAATTTACAGGTTTGTACTTTCACCGCTGTACAATTTCAGCAGCTGCTCGTTCATGATAACAGTATATTTGCTCTGCAGCTTGCTCTGCTCCGCCTGCAGCAGGTTGTTCTTGGAGTCCATAAGTTCCACAATGTTCTTTAGCCCCAGATCAAACTGTTCGCTCAGCAGGTTGAAACTGATTTGCATGCTGTTTACGTTGGCGATGGATGATTTAAACTGTTCCTGAGCGGTAGTGCCATCAATCCAATATCCTTCAATGGTATTATACAATTGTTTCTGTTGGTTCTGCAAGTCCAATTGTGAAGCTTGCAGCTGATATTTAGCTTTTTCTACTGCACTGCGGTTTTGCCTTTGACTCAAGATGGGCACACTGACTGATAGACCGACGTTGTTTCCCCAGTTCTGCTTGAACTGGTTGCCCCATGCCTTACTGTTTGAACTGTTAGTGTTACTGCCGATGTTGGCATTCATGCTGACGGTAGGCAGTTTCCCTGCTTTGGCTATGCCCACATTCAGATCTGCTGCTTCAATGCTCAACTGACTGTTGCGGATCTCAGGTCGGGTTAACAGTGCCTGTTCGTAAACGTTGGTTACAGATGGTAGCAAGTTCATGGCCTGTTGGTCGGTTACCTCAATAGTGGCAATGTCAAAATCAGAACTGCCGGTCAGCTCCAGCAACTGCTTCAACTGCATTTTGTATTTTTCTACCTGGCTTTTGGCATTTACAACATTATATTCACCACTGGCAACTTGTGCCTCCAACTGGGCCAGGTCTGCCTTACTTAAATCACCAATTTCTACGCGTTCCTTGGCTCGGTTACGCTGGGCTTTAGCTACCTCCAAGGTGCTTTCATTTACTTTGACCGATTCTTTAGCATACAGAATCTGAACGTAAAACTGTAAAATTTGTTCCTGGATGCTGTTTGCATTAGCTTCGCTGGTCAGTTCCGATTTTTCCAGACTGATTTTTGAAGATTCAATGTTCATCTTGCGTCTGCCTCCATTCCATACGGTCCAGTTGGCACTTAGTCCGTAGTTGCCTGAATAGGTCGTATTACTAGTTGTCATGGAACCGGTTTCGCCCATATAGTTGAATGTCTCTCTCCAGGGACTGTTGCTGACATTCTGGCTGGTGCTAAATGACAGACTTGGAAACATTTGTGCCTTAGAACTGAGCAGGTCTGTTTCGGCTTGCTTTTCAGATATGCGGTTCTGCTGTAACTGTATGTTGTGCTCCATGGCATAGTCAATGCACTGCTTCAGGTTCCAGGTTTGGGCACTGGCTGGAATACTTAGCATGCAAGCTGCGGCAAGGGGCAACCATTCTTTCTTTCTCATATCATTTCGTATTTGTTTGTTTTTACGATTGCAAAAGTAGATAAAAAAAGAATTTGGGCAAAATAGATTCTCTATAATGCCCAAACTCTTCGACTATTGCCTGATTCCATTCGACGAGCGAATCAGGAAATCTCGTAATTGCTCTTTTTTCAATCTTTCAACGCAGCCATGTAACGGCTGATGTACTTGCCAATAATATCATATTCCAGATTTACCTTGGTGCCAACCTTAATGTTGTGGAAGTTGGTATGTTCAAAAGTGTAGGGGATGATGTTCACCTGGAATGTCTCATTGGTCGGATTGCATACTGTCAGACTGACACCGTTGACGGTAACAGATCCCTTGTCTACGGTAATATAGCCACGGCTTGCCATTTCCTTATTATAAAGGTGTTGGAATGTGTAGGTCCAACTACCCTCTGCGTCTTCCACTTCTGTACAGATGGCGGTATCATCTACATGACCTTGAACAATATGTCCGTCTAAGCGTCCGTTCATCATCATGCTTCGTTCCACATTTACCTCATCACCAACTTGAAGCTGACCTAGGTTGCTACGCTCCAAAGTTTCCTTCATAGCTGTAACGGTGTAGGTTCCGTTTTCTATCTTTACAACGGTCAGACACACACCATTGTGGGCAACACTCTGGTCGATGCCTAATTCGTCAACAAAATCACATTCCAAAGTGAAATGCAAATTTTCCTGGTCTTTTACGATTGCCACAACGGTGGCCATTCCTTCTACAATTCCTGAGAACATATAATTATAGTATGTAATGAATGGGTGCAAATGTAGTTTTTTTTGTTGTAGAAGCAAAATAAATATTACAGAAATGACAAAAAAGGGGATTTCATGCTCCATAATACGCCATTTACTGACAGTTTCGTCAGTTCTGTGTCATAAATCTGAGTTCACACAATGTTGGCATGCCAATTGTAATTTTAGGGATGAGAATGATGTTCTCGAGCAATTAATAAGAAAAGTAAAATTAAAAAAAATACAATTATGGGAAAGATTATTGGAATCGACTTAGGTACAACTAATAGTTGTGTATCTGTATTTGAAGGCAATGAGCCAGTGGTTATCGCTAACAGCGAGGGTAAGCGCACTACTCCTTCTATCGTTGCATTTGTTGATGGTGGCGAGCGTAAGGTTGGTGATCCTGCAAAGCGTCAGGCTGTAACAAACCCAAAACGCACCGTATTCTCTATCAAGCGTTTCATGGGTGAGACTTACGATCAGGTAGCAAAGGAGATTTCCCGCGTTCCTTATCCAGTAGTTCGTGGCGGTAACAACACTCCTCGTGTTGAGGTTGATGGCCGTCAGTACACTCCACAGGAAATCTCTGCAATGATTCTGCAGAAAATGAAGAAGACTGCAGAGGATTATCTGGGCCAGGAGGTAACTGAGGCTGTAATCACCGTTCCTGCTTATTTCTCTGACTCTCAGCGTCAGGCAACCAAGGAGGCTGGTCAGATTGCCGGTCTGGATGTAAAGCGTATTGTAAATGAGCCAACCGCTGCCGCTTTGGCATACGGTGTTGATAAGGCCAACAAGGATATGAAGATTGCTGTATTCGACTTGGGTGGTGGTACTTTTGATATCTCAATCCTGGAGTTCGGTGGTGGCGTATTCGAGGTGTTGTCAACCAATGGTGATACTCACCTGGGTGGTGATGACTTTGACCAGGTTATCATCGATTGGATGGTTAATGAGTTCAAGGCAGAGGAAGGTATGGATTTGAGTCAGGATCCTATGGCATTGCAGCGTTTGAAGGAGGCAGCAGAGAAGGCTAAGATTGAGTTGTCAAGCTCTTCATCTACCGAGATCAACTTGCCATATATCACTGCTACTGCTACCGGTCCTAAGCACTTGGTTAAGACTCTGACCCGTGCTAAGTTCGAGTCTTTGGCTCACGGCTTGATTCAGGCTTGTCTGGAGCCATGCCGCAAGGCTATGAGTGATGCAGGTTTGGATAACTCTGATATTGATGAGGTAATCCTGGTTGGTGGTTCAAGCCGTATCCCTGCTATCCAGAAGTTGGTTGAGGACTTCTTCGGAAAGGTTCCTTCTAAGGGTGTAAATCCTGACGAGGTTGTTGCCGTAGGTGCTTCTATCCAGGGTGCTATCCTGAACAAGGAGGGTGGCGTAGGCGATATCGTATTGCTGGATGTAACCCCTCTGACTATGGGTATCGAGACCATGGGTGGTGTAATGACCAAGCTGATCGATGCTAATACCACTATTCCTTGCAAGAAGAGCGAGGTATTCTCTACCGCTGCCGACAACCAGACTGCAGTAACCATCCACGTTCTGCAGGGTGAGCGTCCTATGGCTGCTCAGAATAAGTCTATCGGTCAGTTCAACCTGGAGGGTATTGCTCCTGCACGCCGCGGTGTTCCTCAGATTGAGGTAACATTTGATATCGATGCTAACGGTATCCTGAAGGTTTCTGCAAAGGATAAGGCTACCGGTAAGGAGCAGGCTATTCGCATCGAGGCTTCCAGTGGTTTGAGCAAAGAAGAAATCGAGCGCATGAAGGCTGAGGCAGAAGCAAATGCTGATGCAGACAAGAAGGAGCGTGAGAAGATTGACAAACTGAACCAGGCAGATTCTATGGTATTCCAGACCGAGAATATGTTGAAAGAGAACGGTGACAAGTTGCCAGCTGACGTTAAGGCTGAGGTTGAGGCTGCTGTTGCTAAGCTGAAGGAGGCTCACAAGAATCAGGATTTGGCAGGTATTGATGCTGCAACTGCAGAGTTGAATGCTGCTGCTCAGAAGATGTATCAGGCTGCAGGTGCAGCTGGTGCGCAGGCAGGCCCTCAGGCAGGTCCACAGGCTGGTCCTAATCCAGGTGCTCAGGGTGGTCAGCAGGGTCCTGACGTACAGGATGCGGACTTCGAGGAAGTGCATTAATTGAATATAAATTTTGTAATATTATGGCGTGTGACTCATTGTGGGTTACACGCCATTTTTTTATAAACTTGACGTATGAAATAAAAACAAAAAGCTGAAAAGAAATAATATGCATTTAGTGTGATTGCAATGTAAGGATTAACATAGATGTCAAAAATTTGGTCTTTATATATGTGTTTATGTTTATTCTTTTGTATATTTGCATCATGGAGTATATGTGGAAGGTTCATATTCCACGAGTAGCTTCATTTATGAATAAAACACGAACCTTAAAAATTCAATACTATGGTTACAAGACGTGATTTTTTGAGACAGATTTCGATTGCTACAGCCGGGCTCACTATGGGTGGTGCCTCTGACATGGTTTTGGCAGCAGGCCGAAATATGACAAATGCAACAACTCGAAGTGTTGCTACTAAAATTAAGATAGCCTATATCGGAATAGGTAATCGTGGAGAGCAAAATATCGAAGAATTTGAGAAAACAGGTCGTGTGGAAGTCATTGCCTTATGCGATGTTGATCTGGATGGAAAACAGTGCGAGAAAGTGCGTAAGATGTACCCGAAGGCAAAGTTTTTCCGGGATTTCCGTAAAATGTTCGATGAGATAGGCAATGAATTTGAAGCCGTGATGATTGCCACTCCAGATCACAATCATTTTGCTCCAGCAATGCTGGCGTTGAATCAGGGTAAGCATGTGTACGTGGAAAAACCGCTGTCATGCACATTTCTGGAGAACCAATTGCTGATTGATGCAGCCAATAAGCATCCGGAACTGGCAACCCAAATGGGAAACCAGGGACATTCAGAGGCCAATTATTTCCAATTTAAGGCCTGGAAAGAAGCCGGACTGATAAAGGACGTGACAAAGGTGAACGCTCATATGAATAATATTCGGCGCTGGCACAAATGGTCTGCCGATATCCATCGTTTCCCTCGTGAGGAGGCGTTGCCTGCCGGAATGGATTGGGATACCTGGTTGGGCCCTCGTCATTGGCACGATTATAATCATGACTATCATCAGGGACAGTGGCGTTGCTGGTACGATTTTGGAATGGGGTGTCTGGGCGATTGGGCTGCACACATTATCGATACTATTCATGAATTCTGTGAACTGGGTCTTCCTTATGAAGTTACTCTGAAGAAGGTGGAAGGTTGGAATCAATTCTTTTATCCGTTCTCGTCCACTATATTGTTCCGTTTCCCTGCTCGAAACGGAAATCCTCCAGTGGATATTACTTGGTACGACGGATTGGGGAACTATCCAGAATTACCAAAAGACTATGGAGCATCCATCGAAAACCATAATGTGCCAGTAACCAATTATACAGAAACTACTCAGGTTACCTTGAATCCGGGAAAAGAAATATACCAGGCAGATGGTACAATTTTCAAGGGAGGAACACATGCTGCCACATTGGAGATTATTGGTGACCGTGGTAAGGAATTAGCTGATGTTGTGGCAAAGATAGAAGTGCCTCAAAGCCCATCCAATCACTACGAAAATTTCCTAAATGCATGTTTAGGTATCGAAAAAACACGCTCTCCATTTCAAATTGTAGGTCCATTGTGCCAGGCATTCTCATTGGGAGTTATTGCTCAACGCCTGAATGCACAGTTGTTCTTTGATGAGCGTAATAAGGTGATAACAAATAATCCATTTGCTAACGCACTTTTGGTTGGTCCTGAACCACGTCGCGGTTGGGAACAATTCTATAAAATGTAAATATTGAAAAGAAAGATAATATGAAAAAAGCGATAGTTTTAGTTGCACTATTGGCAACAGTATTATGCGTACAAGCTCAGAAAACGACAAAGTCAACAAACATTTCGGTGCCAACAGAAATGAGTACAGACAACTCATTGACTGATCAGGAAAAGAGGGAAGGTTGGGAATTATTGTTTGACGGAAAGACACTGGAGGGTTGGAAAAGTGCCAAGCATGCATCCATCAGTTCAGAGGCTTGGATTGCCCGTGATGGTATGCTTCAGGTAATCACAACAGGAGGTGGTGAATCTGTTGTTGGTGGTGACATCATTACAGAACGGAATTTCAGGAATTTCATCTTGAAGGTTGATTTCAAATACACTCCAGGTGCTAATAGCGGCATTAAGTACTTTGTTAATTTGGAATTGAACAAGAATGGTGAGGGCTCTGCTATTGGATGCGAATTTCAGGTTCTGGACGATGATTTACATCCGGATGCAAAACTGGGCGTGAAAGGTAACCGTACTTTGGGATCACTTTATGACTTGATTCCTGCCCCAGCTGACAAACCAGTCAACAAAGAGGGATGGAATACGGCAACTATTGTAGTCCAAGGCAACCATGTAGAGCACTGGCTGAATGGTGCTAAATTATTGGAATATGAGCGAAACAACCAGATGTTCAATGCTCTGGTAGCGTATAGTAAATATAAGGACTGGCCTAATTTCGGTAATTTCCAGGAAGCACCGATTCTTTTACAGGATCATGGTCACCATGTGATGTACAAGAATATTAAAATAAAGGTTCTGGATTGAGTTTTTAAATGACGGCTAAAAAGACGTGTTAATATGAAGAGAGTAAGTTTTGCATTAATGCTGTTGGCATGCGCAATGAGTATGCAGGCACAGGACATTAAGATGATGCGTGGAGTCAATGATCCTATCGGAACCCCTCAAGGTATTCATCCAGGGCGTGTGGCATGGGCTCATGCACCGGGTGCTACTACATGGCCAGGTGAGGGCAACGGTAATTGGTATGAAGACCGTTGGAACAATCAGGAATCAGCCGACTGGCTGGTGGCTAATGCCTTAACAACCCTGACCGGTGATAAGAACGAGAAGAAGGCTTGGGCAGCTTTGTTCAAGTCGTTCAATATGAAGGTTCATGGCCAGAAGACAGGATACAAGAAAGGCCAGAAGGTAAGTATTAAGGTCAACATGAACAATACGTACAATTATGAGGAGAGTGGTGAGGTGAATGCTTCTCCTACCATGGTTCTGGCCCTGATACGCTCTCTGGTAAAGTCGGCAGGCGTACCTCAGGAATGTATCACTGTTTTCGATGCCAGCCGTTACCTGACCAATGGTGTTTATATGAAGTGTCATGGTGAATTCCCTAATGTGAATTATGTGGATCATATCGGTGGAGAGGGTAGAACAAAATCGGACTTTGTTGCCAATGCGGTTCATTATTCCAAGGAAAGTGCCCGTATGCGTACCGGTTTGACTACTGCTTGTACCGATGCCGATTATCTGATCAATATGGCGTTGCTGAAAGGCCATGTTGGCCAGGGGGTTACCTTGTGTGGTAAAAACTGGTATGGCGTGGTGGATATTGAGGCAGATTGGCGCAAGAATGCCCATGTGAACATGAATCAGGATAAGCAGGGAAGACCTAAGTATATCACATTCGTTGATTACATGGGCCATAAGGATATTGGTGGAAAGACCATGCTGTACCTGATTGATGGTTTATATGGCTGTAAGTTGGTGGATGGTCAGCCTAAACCAAAGTGGAACATGGCTCCATTCAATGGAGATTGGCCATGCTCTTTGCTGGCTTCGCAGGATCCGGTGGCCATTGATGCCGTGGGTCTGGATTTTATCGCTTCTGAATTCCCCGATGCTCCTGACCTGAACTATGCCGATGCATATATGGTTGAGGCTGCTATGGCAGACAATGCTCCTTCGCAGACGCAGTATGATCCAGAGGGAGACGGTACAACCTTGAAGAGCCTGGGCGTGGCTGAGCATTGGAACAATGCGGTGGAGAAGAAATATACCAAGATTGAGCTGGTTTACAAGAAAAAATAATAAAGATAAGGGGGATGCCGATCGGTCATCCCCCTGTTGTTTCACTTCAAATCAACTTTCCACAACCCGTGAATGTTGCAGTAGGCATAAACAGCCAGAGGTTTGCCTGAATAGCGTAAGTACACCTCTGCTGGAGTGTTAAACTCCAGATATTTCAGCTGATAACCGTCATCCGTTTCCAGACAGATAAATTTGATGTGGTGCTGCTCGGTCATCGGGTGGGGCATACTGCCCACTTTTACTTTCATCCGGTGGTCACTGATAATCTCTACCCACGGCACATGCTTTTCCACATTTCCATCGGTGGTGTTTGCCCGGAGAGGCTTCATCTCGTCACCACAGCAGTAGGGTATAACACCACTGGATACAGCCATTACGGCTACATTGCCACAGGTCTGGCATTCAAAAAATCTCTCGTCCATAATCACTATCATTTAAGGGTTAGTACTCTTTTGTTACGTTGCAAAAATAGTGCTTTCATAAAGAGGAGATTACACTTGTTGATTCGTAATTCTTAACGGGAGATTAGGGAAAGAAAACAGGCCTTGGATTTCTCCAAGACCTGCTCTTGATTTTATGAGAGTTCGTTCAGTTCCTTCAGTTCATTGTCCAGCTCATTCAGCAGTCTATCATCCTGGCGCTTTTGGATGATAAATGCATATACCGTAATCAGGCAATATACTACGAAGAAGATAACAACTGGCAGTATGCGTCCTCTTTCAATGATCCATCCTCTCTCGAAGAAGATAAACAGTGCACCAAATCCGGTAACGATAGGTAAGCTTGCCAGTCGGCTGTAAGTCTTTACCTTCTTGTATGTTGCCACATGCTTCATGATCTTGGTGGTTGGATCAGTGATTTGGATGTGTGATGTCAAGGCTGCCTCAATGAAACCGTAGACCAGAACAATGAGAGAGAATACCCACAAAGCGGTTACTGAGTTCGGATTCAGAATAGCTCTCATCTCATCATTGTTGGTTACCGCATTCAATACAATAGCTAAGGCAAACATACCGATGACAGGTCCTGCCCATGCTTTGATCTTGAGTTTGTCAATGGTTGAGGAGGTACGTACCTTGACTGCTTCCTGTACAGCCTTCTGATTCAGGGTTTCTACTTTAGACAAGCGGTTGTCCAATTCGTTCCATCTTTGCTTAAGTACTTCAAGTTCCATAGTTTTCTTTTTTATTTATTAGACATTTTTATTAATTTCTCTTTGATTCGGTTTATCTTGACTCCTACATTGGTTTTTGAAATTCCTAAAACCTCTGATATGTCATCGTAACTTTTTTCATCCAGCCACAGCATGATGACTGCGCGTTCCAGTTTGGTGAGTTGGCTGATCAGTTTGTAGAGTTCCTTTACATTGGATTTGTATTCCTCACTGTCGTCCATCAACTGTTCTATGTCGTAGGTCATTGGACTGGACAGGGGCCTGGACTTCTTTTTTCTCAATTCACTTACACAGGTGTTAAGTGCTATTTGATACACCCAGGTGGAACTTTTACTGTCGCCCCTGAATTTGGGAAAAGCGGTCCACAGGTTCAGGACAATCTCCTGATAGGTGTCATCCAGGCTTTCCTGGTCGTCTGTATACATCAGACTCACCTTATATATTATTTTTTTATTCTCCTCTATTAAGGAAAGGAACTTCTGTTCCTGCTCTTTATTGCTCATTGTTTTGATGTTGTTCTTTGCCTTATTAGTCGCAAATATCTTCTTTTTATTACATCCATCAGCATATTTTTTCCAAAAAAAATAGCCCGGGCTTTCGCTCGGGCTGATTATCAGTGAATTATAATATAACGGTATGTTCCTTTGCTCCCGACATTTTCCGCTTCTGCACACAAAAGGCGGATGATTCCTTGAACATGTCCACCAGCACATCTGCACTATGTTTGCGCCCTGAGTCGTGGTTGAAGTGGGCATAAACCCTGACGGGGGCGGTTAATCCTGAAATCGGTACAGTACAAAGATTCGGATACCCGTCAGTGATGTTCTCTGCCAGAATGGATACAGAGCTGGATTCTTGCAGGAGGTTCATGATGGCGTTTACATCGCTGACCAATGCCCTTACATTCAGGTCACCGGTGTCCGTGTGGATAAAACTCTCAATGGCGTTCCGGTCCCGCAGTCCTTTTTCTGGCAGGATGAGGCACTGGTGCCTGAGATCGTCAAATGTCAGCTCCTTTTTGCTGGCCAGTGGGTGGGTCTTTCGCATTACAGCTGCCAACCGGTATTCCAGCAGCGGAACGGATTCGCAGAAATCATGAGGGCTGGTGGGCATCATCGACAGCATGACGTCAATTTCACCAAGCCGCAGTTTTTTCAGCAGTTCGGAAAGGTTTTTGTAATGGGCATTCAGTTGGACTTTGGGATACGCTTTCATGAATCTCAGCATGGTGGCTCTGAGATAAGGTTCCAGGGTATAGGTCAGTCCCACATTCAGTTCACCGCAAAGCAGTCCTTTCAGGTCGGCTATCCGGTCATAGCAGTCACTGACGCTTTTCAGCACCTGTTTGGCATAAGGTAGCAGTTCCTGACCGCTTTCCGTTAAAGTGACTCCGTGCTTGTAACGGATAAAGAGCTGAGTGCCCAGCTCCTCTTCCAGCAGTTTGATCTGTTGCGATACGGCACTTTGTGAGATGAACAGTTCTTTGGATGCGTCGGAAAACCGACCGGTTTCGGCAATTCCGACAAAATACTTCAATTGCCTGATTTCCATAAAAACCTCCTTTTCTATTGTCTTGCCTTGCAAATATACAATAAAAAAGGAGGAATCTATAGGTATTTCTAATATTTGTACTTATGTCTGTTATAAGTCTTTCTTATTCTTGCGGTTTTCAAAAGCTTGAACCATTAATGTCAGGGCACCGTCTCCGGTTACATTGCAGGCTGTTCCGAAACTGTCCTGCAGAGCAAAAATGGTGATGAGCAGTGCTGTTCCGGCATCGTCAAATCCTACTATTGAGATGACCAGACCTAAACTGGCCAAAACGGTTCCTCCGGGAACACCCGGTGCTCCGATGGCAAAGATGCCAAGCAGTAGGATGAATAGGGCATAGGTTCCCATGGTCGGCATCTCTCCGTAAAGTAACTGCGAGGTCACAGCAATGAAGAACACCTCAGTCAGTACGGAACCGCAAAGGTGAATGTTGGCAAACAGTGGCACACTGAAATCTGCCACTTTCTTATCCAGAACATCGCTCTTGTGGGCACAATCCAGTGCCACACCCAGAGTGGCTGCCGATGACATGGTACCTAAAGCGGTGAAATAGGCTGGGGCATAGTGGCGGAGCACATGCCAGCTGTTCTTGCCGGAATACACGGCTGCTATGCCGTAAAGCAGTGCCAGCCAGATATAGTGGCAAACGATGACAATCAGGATTACAGGCAGGAAGATGGCAAAACGTGCCACATCGCCCTGGTAAGCCAGGATAGCAAAGTTGGCTGCCACAAAGATAGGCAGGATAGGCAGCAGGATATAGGTCACCAGCTTCAGTACGATTTGCTGGAACTGCTGCAGCAGACGTTCCATCAGGTCGGCTTTGGTCCAGGCTGTTCCTAATCCCAGGAATACAGCCAGCAGCAATGCGGAAATAACGCTCATTACCGGTGGAATATCCAGTTGGAAGAGCATTTCAGGCAGTGTTACAGCATTCCCCACATTGGACTGGATGTTCAGCAGTGGAACAATCTGGTAGCTGGTTGCCACACTGAAAAAGGCGGCACCCACAGAACTCAAGTAGGCAATACCGAAAGCAAACAGGATAATGCGTGAGGCATTGCTCTTCAACTGCGCGATGCTTGGAGCCACAAAACCCAGAATAATCAGAGGCACCAGGAAAAAGATGATTTGTCCACTGATCTGCTTGATGGATAATATGATGCGGATGATGTCCGCACTTGCAAACTGGCCGATGACAATACCTAATGCTAGTGCCAGCAGTAATTTCACAATAGAGTTGTTCAGAATCTTCATGGTTGTTATTTCATTCGTCCGTATTTCATTTCTTCTCCGTTGGCATCAAATTCCTTTCGCTTGCCGGTAGGAGGTGCACTCAGAGTGATGCGTACAATGGCGGTATGGGCCATGCTCTCCTTGACAGCCTCTTCAAATGCGGGCATGTGGTGAGGCAGGAAGCGTTGGCAGATAGCACGCATGGCCTCTATCCTCTCGGTCTCGTCGGTTACTGTCTCAGCACGGCCAAAGGCTATGGCTGAGCGGTATTCCAGTGTAAAGCTGTTGTCCTTAGGGCCTACCACAGGCTTGCATCTGGTAACGGCCGATAGGCATACTTCGGGATGCAGTTTCAGGGTTTCCATCTTTAGACCCATCTGAGCTCCGTGAAAATAAAACACATTCTCGCCGCCGCGTGCCAGGGATAGTGGCAGTGCATAGGGTGTTCCGTCTGCCAGTGTCATGCTGACAGTGATATAAGGTGCGGCATCCAGGACTTCATGAGCCCATTCTGCTGGCATCTCTCTGCTTATTTTTCGCATAGTTTAACAAGTTTATCCGCAAAGATACAGAAAAATCCGTGTATTTAGGTTTGTTTTTTGTAATTTTGCGCTGACAATCGTTAATAACAAACTATATTTTAATAAAATTATGGCAAAGGATTTAAAAGGTACAAAGACAGAGGCTAATTTGATGGCTGCATTTGCTGGTGAGAGCCAGGCACGTAACAAGTACAACTATTATGCTTCTAAGGCAAAGAAGGAAGGTTTTGAGCAGATTGCTGCTATGTTCGAGGAGACCGCAGCTCAGGAGAAGGAGCACGCTAAGATGTGGTTCAAGCTGTTCCATGGTATCGGTTCAACTGAAGAGAACCTGATTGATGCTGCTGCAGGTGAGTTTGACGAGTGGACAGATATGTATCCTCAGATGGCCAAGGAGGCTCGCGAGGAAGGTTTCGATGAGATTGCTGACCTGTTCGAGGGGGTTGCTGCTATCGAGAAGGAGCACGAGGAGCGTTACAAGAAACTGTTGGCTAATGTTCAGGGTAAGCTGGTGTTCAGCCGCGAGGGTGAGTGCATCTGGCAGTGCCGTAACTGTGGTCACGTTCATGTTGGCAAGGAGGCTCCAGAGTCTTGCCCTGTTTGCAATCATCCAAAGGCATACTTCCAGCTGAAGGCAAACAACTATTAATGATAGAAAAAATGACGGAACATCTGTTCCGCCATTTTTTTTCTTAAGATAAGGCTCCTTCTTCCCGAAGGAGTCTTTTCTTTTTCTCTATCTGCTCACCTTCCCGATGCCCGTTGAATCCGCACATCGAGCCGTCTGAGGCTATCACCCTGTGGCAAGGGACATCGGGCGCAAACGGGTTGCGCTTTAAGGCTTGGCCTACCGCCTGGGCACTCCGGCAGCCTATCCGCTTGGCCAGTTCACCATAGGTAATGGTCTGGCCGGTAGGAACATTCAGAAGTTCCAGGTACACCTTGCGTTGGAACTCGGTGATGGAAGTGCAGGTTTTCACCACTTCGCGGATATCCATACCTATATTACTGAGCGAGGATGAAACCCAGACTGCTTCCACAGCCGATGACGGTAAACAGCGCAATAAACCAGATAATTATCAGTGCGATGCGGGTATTCACACCCATTGGCTTGATATTACCGAAATAGTAGAACAGCATGTGGATAAGGGCAAACAGAGGCAGGATAGCTACTAGGATACCGCCAATGGCCAGTGTCCAGATCAATGCCGGATGCTGTGTAAACAGCAGGCCGTCGTTTAATAGAGGGAATTCATCAACCAGCACAGGGAATATCTCAGACATGATAGTCGGGGTGGCTGCCAGTAATCCCAATCCTCCTGCTACCAATCCAAAGCATGCCATAATCAGACCGAATGCTACTGGTGCAAAGGCAATGGCAATCAATACTAGTAGTATCTTAGCGCATACGCCCATGAAATTGACCAATTCTTCGCCAAAACGCTTAGCGCTGCTTTGAGTTTTAGGGTCCTTTACAAAATTGCTGGCTTTCTCAAAGCCGTCTGTTACGGTCTTGCCGATGTTCTCCACATTGATTTTCTCTCCGTGCATAGCCAGGCGATCTGCGGCATCCGAAGCTTCTGGAATCACAGCCCAGCCGATCATGTAAAGAATCAGCAGGGAGAGAATACCCACATGAAGTAAGATGGCGCCACATACAACGAATCCCAATCGTACTAATGTCACATCTAAATCGTAGTAATGGGCAATTCCTGCCAGCACTCCTCCCAATACCTTATTGTCCGGGTCACGGAACAGTCGTCGGTCGCCTTTCTCTTTGGCAGTATGGGTGTTTTCCTGTCTCTTCTCCTGGGCATTGCTGGAGTTGTCTTCGGTTTCTCCTTCCTGAAAATCCTCAGGCTGTCCCATCAGTTTGATCACATCCTCTACATCTTTCAAAGTGATAATCTGGTTCTTGCTCTCAATGCGCTCACTGAACAGCTCGCCCATGCGCTGTTCCATGTCTTCCAGAATCTCATCAGCACCCTCTTCGTGTGCGAAGTGCTTTTTCAAATTGCTCAAATAGGTGTCAAGCAGCTGGTATGCATCCTCATCGATGGTATATACCATTCCGCCAATATTTACGGTCAATGTCTTAATCATAGTGGTAATAATTTTTTTCTGTTGTTACGTAAGAAAAATATGGTCTCTGATAACTGGTCCCAGGCTCCTTCCAGTTCACTGAGGAATTTCTCGCCATCCGGGGTCAGTGCGTAATACTTACGGGGAGGTCCCTGGGTTGACTCCACCCATTCGTATTTCAGCAACCCGTCATTTTTCAATCGGGTAAGCAGGGGGTACAGTGTCCCCTCTACGACTATCAGACTGGCCTCTTTCAGACGGACGATAATGTCTGATGCGTAGGCCTCTTGCTGATGCAGCAGCAACAGGATGCAGTATTCCAGCATGCCTTTGCGCATTTGTGATTTGATGTTGTCTACGTTCATTTTTCTTCTTTTTCTTTGTATGGCACAAATGTATGCATAATATTGGTACCTTGTATCGCATAGTACTTGATAATTAACAACGATTAACAGTGGCAATCGACTTTCTTTTATAATTAAGGTGTAATTATTTTCTATTGATGTATTAATTCATTAACTTTGCAAGCACGTATATTAACCTTAATAGAATGAAAAATTATTTTGATATAACCGGCAAGGTAGTAGTCTTGACCGGCGCATGTGGCATCTTGGGCCGGAACATTGCCGGCTATTTGGTTGAAAATGGTGCCAAGGTAGTTCTTTTGGCCCGTAAGGATGATCAGGGTAAGGCTTTGGAGGCAGAACTGAAGCAGAAAGGCGAGGCTCTGTATCTGAAGACCGATGTGATGAACAAGGAGATGCTGGAGCAGAACCGCGAGGATATCCTGAAGGCTTATGGTACCATTGATGTGCTCCTAAATGCCGCAGGCGGTAACATGCCGGGCGCCACTATCGCTCCCGATAAGTCTTTCCTGGATTTGAGTGTGGATGCTTTCCGTCAGGTGGTGGATCTGAACTTGTTCGGTACCATTCTGCCTACCCAGGTTTTCCTGCCTGTCATGGCTGAGAAGAAAAAGGGTGTGATTGTGAATTTCTGTAGTGAGTCGGCTTTGCGCCCTTTGACCCGTGTGGTGGGTTACGGCTCTGCAAAGGCTGCCATTGCCAACTATACCCGTTACATGGCCACCGAGCTGGCTACCAAATTCAGTCCGGAAATCCGTATGAATGCCATTGTTCCCGGTTTCCTGCTGACCAATCAGAACCGTGCATTGCTGACCAATCCGGATGGTTCTCTTACCGCCCGTGGTCAGTCCATCATCGCTCATACTCCAATGGGACGCTTTGCTGAGCCTGAGGAGTTGTTCGGTACCATTCATTACCTGATCAGCGATGCCAGCAGTTTCGTGACCGGTGCCTTGTCTATTGTGGACGGAGGTTTTGACGCATTCAGTATTTAACGCATTGAAGTATGTATTTGTGTGAACAGACTTTTCGCTGGTATGGTCCTAACGACCCTGTCAGCCTTAGTGATATCCGTCAGGCTGGTTGCTCTGGTGTAATTACAGCCCTGCATCATGTACCTAACGGAGAAGTATGGACCGTTGAGGAGATCATGAAGCGTAAGCAGCAGATTGAGGAGGCAGGTCTGGTATGGAGTGGTGTGGAGAGTGTGCCGGTTCATGAGCATATCAAGACTCAGGAGGGCAACTACCAGCAGTATATCGAGAACTATAAGCAGAGTATCCGCAATCTGGGTGCCTGTGGCATCCACATGGTTACCTATAATTTCATGCCGGTTTTGGATTGGACCCGTACCAACCTGGATTATGTGTTTCCCGATGGTAGCCACGGACTGATGTTTGAGATGGCTGCTTTCATGGCGTTCGACTTGTTCATCCTGAAACGCCCGGGTGCCGAAAAGGCTTATACCCCGGAGCAGATGGCTAAGGCTAAAGCCCGCTTTGAGCAGATGGACGAGCAGGAGATTTATACGCTTACCCGTACCATGATTGCCGGACTTCCGGGCTCTGAGGAGAGTTTCACGCTCGACCAGTTCCAGGGAGAATTGGACCGTTATAAGGATATTGATGCCAACCGCCTGCGTGCTAATCTCATCTACTTCCTGTCTCAGGTTTGTCCGGTGGCCGATGAGGCTGGCGTATATATGGTCATTCATCCGGATGATCCTCCTATGCCTATCTTAGGCTTGCCACGTATCCTGTCATCGGCCGAGGATTTCCAGCAGATTATTGATGCTGTGCCGAACAAGAGCAACGGCCTGTGTCTGTGTACCGGCAGTTTCGGTGGAGCTGGAAAGCACGACCTGGTGGGTATGATGCGCCGTTTCGGCGACCGCATTAATTTTGTGCATTTGCGTGCGGTATCCCAGACCGAGGAGGGTGACTTCTATGAGAAGTGGACTTTCGAGGGCGATTTGGATACCTATGAGTTCCTGAAGGCTATGCTGGAAGTGGAGCAGAAGCGCCAGTGCTCTATCCCGTTGCGTCCTGACCACGGTCACCAGATTATCGATGACTTGAATGGAAAGAAAACCAATCCGGGTTATACCTGTTTGGGACGTATGAGAGAATTGGCCGAGATTCGAGGCATGGAATTGGGTATAGCTAGAACATTATTCGCGAAATAAATAGAACAGTATAAAAATATGGCTAAGATTATAACATTGGGCGAGATTATGCTTCGCCTTTCTCCTGAGGGTAATGACCGTTTTATACAGACAGACAGTTTCCGGATCATTCCTGGAGGTGGCGAGGCTAACGTGGCTATCAGTTGCGCCAATTATGGACACGAGGCTTATCTGGTGACCAAATTGCCTAAGCATGAGATTGGACAGATTGCAGTAAATGCGCTTCGCCGCTATGGGGTAGATACCCGGTACATTGTGCGTGGTGGTGACCGTATAGGTTTGTATTATGCAGAGACCGGTGCCAGCATGCGCCCTTCAAAGGTGATTTATGACCGTGCTCATTCGGCTATTGCTGAGGCTGTTCCTGAGGATTTCGATTTTGACGCTATCATGGAAGGTGCTGATTGGTTCCACTGGAGCGGCATCACTCCTGCCATTTCAGATAAGGCTGCCGAATTGACCCGCCTGGCTTGCGAGGCTGCCAAGCGTCATGGTGTGACCGTATCTGTTGACTTGAACTTCCGAAAGAAATTATGGACTTCGGAAAAGGCCATCAGCATCATGCGCCCATTGATGAAATACGTGGATGTATGTATCGGCAATGAGGAGGACGCAGAACTTTGTCTAGGCTTTAAGCCGGATGCCGATGTGGAGGGTGGCCAGACCGATGCTGCCGGTTATGAGGGCATCTTCAAACAGATGAAAGAGGAGTACGGTTTCAAGTATGTAGTGTCTACCTTGCGTGAATCCTTCTCTGCGACTCATAACGGATGGAAGGCTCTGATTTATGATGGAAAGGAATTCTATCAGTCCAAGCGTTACGACATTGATCCTATCATTGATCGTGTAGGTGGTGGCGATTCTTTCTCTGGTGGCTTGATTCACGGTTTGCTGACTAAGGCAAATCAGGGTGAGGCGCTGGAGTTCGCTGTGGCTGCTTCGGCGCTGAAGCATACCATTAATGGTGATTTTAATCTGGTTTCTGAGGCTGAAGTGGAGGCTTTGGCAGGAGGAAACGCAAACGGACGTGTACAAAGATAAAAACATCCCCCTCCTGGCAACCTGAGTTATGCGAAGGAACTGGTGGAGGAAAGAATGAAAGAATATGGCAAAGTTTGATAAGTTGAGCGTGATGCAGAAAATCGGAGCGGCCCCTATGGTTCCCGTGTTTTATCATGCTGATGCAGAGATAGCAAAGAAAGTGTTGAAGGCATGCTACGATGGCGGAGTCCGTGCTTTCGAGTTTACTAACCGTGGTGATTTCGCCCAGGAGGTGTTTGCTCAGGTGGTAAAGTTTGCTGCCGTTGAGTGTCCGGAGATGGCCGTGGGCGTAGGTTCTGTGGTTGAGCCGGGAACAGCCTCTCTTTATATGCAGTTGGGTGCCTGTTTCGTGGTAGGCCCATTGTTTAATCCTGAGATTGCCAAGGTGTGCAACCGCCGTGGCGTTCCTTATGTGCCGGGATGCGGTACAGTATCCGAGGTGGGTTTTGCCATGGAGGCAGGATGCGATTTGATTAAGGTGTTCCCTGGTGACGTGCTGGGCCCTAAATTCGTAAAGGGCCTGTTGGCTCCTATGCCATGGACTAAACTGATGGTTACCGGTGGTGTTGAGCCTAATGCCGAGAATCTGACCGGTTGGTTTAAGGCCGGTGTGTACAGCGTGGGCATGGGCTCAAAGCTGTTCCCTAAGGATAAGGTGGCTGCCGGTGACTGGCAGTATGTCACCGATAAGTGTGCCGAAGCTTTGGCTATCATCAAGGAATTATAAAAAACGACCCAAATACCTATGAAAAAGACAAACTTCCGTTGGATTATCTGCCTTCTGCTGTTCTGTGCCACCACGGTCAACTATCTGGACCGTCAGGTGCTGTCACTGACTTGGAAGGATTTTATTGCGCCCGAGTTTCATTGGACCGATACCGATTACGGTAACATTGCTGCTGTGTTCAGTATCGTATATGCCATTGCCAACCTGTTCTCTGGCCGTTTCATTGACTGGCTGGGTACCAAGAAAGGTTATCTGATTGCCATTGGTGTCTGGTCGGCAGGTGCTTGTTTGCATGCCCTGTGCGGTTATGCCACTCAGTGGTCACTCTCCTTGGGTGGAGCCGAGGATCTTGTGAATGCTTCCGGAGTGTTGGCGTCCACCATTGCCATGGTCAGTGTGTATTTCTTCATCGCTGCCCGTATCGTACTGGCGGTGGGAGAGTCGGGTAACTTCCCTGCTGCCATCAAGGTTACTGCCGAGTATTTCCCTAAGCGCGACCGTGCCTATGCCACTTC
>JAZQPA010000027.1:0-7411 GCA_045628125.1 Bacteroidaceae bacterium | reverse complement strand
TACTACAATCTTAAGGGATGATTGGCGATTTGAAGGATTTACCATCACGGATTTTATTTTTGCTCTTCGTGATGGACGTAAGGCGATTGAAGCAGGCATGGATATGGAAATGCCAATTCCTGTACATTTTGGTTTAGAACTTAAGCGTGCAGTGGAACAGGGAGAACTGGATGAAAAGGTAATTGATCAAGCTGTTCTTCGAGTTTTAAAGACACAGCTTACCTTTGAAAATACCAAGGATCCAATGAAATATGACATGTCACTGGTCTCTTGTGAAGCACATGTTGAGCTTGCGAAAAGAGCTGCAGAGGAATCCATGGTTCTATTAAAGAACAACAATAACGTATTACCATTGTCTTCGGATATTAAGAAAGTGTTAGTAATTGGACATTTGGCTGATCAAGCGAATACTGGAGACCACGGTAGTAGTAATGTGTATCCTAAAAATGTTGTAACAGCTTTGCAAGGAATCAAAAAAGTTCTCGGGGAAAAGACAGAAGTTATTCATGTAAATGAGGACGAGCTTGATAAAATTGAAGCCATTGCACCTAATTGTGATGCAGTCATTGTGATAGCGGGAAATGATTATAATGACGAGGGCGAATATGTAATGCCGGACAGTGATATTAATTCACCTGCACTTATGGCTCAAGGCTTTTTCAATAATGGAAATAAGCTTATGGGAAAGATTATGAGCAAAGCAGCTAGTGGAGATAGTAATGCATCTTATACCTCTGACGACGGAAAGCCTGTTGGAGGGGACAGAAGGTCCTTAGCTTTAAGAAAAGCAGAAATTGATGCTATTAGAATGGCTGGGAAGCTAAATGTAAATACGGTAGTAGCGCTGGTGTGTGGAAGTATGATCCTTACAAATGATTGGGAGGAAAGTGTTTCTTCTATCCTGTACAGCTGGTATTCAGGTATGGAAGGGGGAAGTGCACTTGCTTCAGTTCTTTTTGGTGACGTGAATCCATCCGGAAAGCTTCCATTTTCTATACCTGCGGAAGAAAAACATTTACCAGAAATTGATTTCTTTAAAGCAAATCATATTTACTATGAGTATGACCATGGATATCGTAAGCTTGACAGAGATGGTCATAGACCGGCATATCCTTTTGGGTATGGATTAAGCTATACACAGTACTCATATGGATCTGTGTCTGCCAAAGCGGAAAGCAATAAAGTACTAATTGAAGTGCCTGTAAAAAATACTGGTGATCGAGCAGGAACTGAAATTGTTCAGGTATATGTAGCTGTTCCAAATTCTAAGGTGGAGCGTCATATTAAAGAGCTAAAAGGATTTTCTCGTGTAGAATTACAAGCTGGGGAAGAGAGAAATGTTGTAATTGAAATTCCATTTGAAGAATTAAAATATTATGATGAGAAATCTAATTCCTGGATATTGGAAAATACCGAATATAATTTCTTAGTGGGACCAAGCTCGGATGAACAGGTGCTGAAGAACATAAACATGAAGCTCTAGGCAATAATTATATTGCTATATATCAAATATCGAATTTATATTTTATGGATCTGAGGAGCGAAAATATAATGGCAGAAAATGAATATATTCCCTTTAAAAATCCCAATCTTACTGCGGAAGAAAGGACGGACGACCTCTTGAACAGGATGAGTGTTCAGGATAAGCTCGCACAGCTGACTCAGGTATGGGGATTGGAACAGATGGTTAATATGGGGTTGCCACATCCTAAGGATATGGCAGAACTAGGAGTTGGATCCATGCTTTATGTGAGCAATCCGGGGGATAAAAATAAGTATCAGCGGATAGCAATGGAAAACACATCTTGTGGAATTCCACTTCTTTATGGAACAGATGTGGTTCATGGCTATCGTACCGCGTTCCCACTTCCGTTGGCCATGGCTTGCAGCTGGAATCCGGATCTTATTGAAAAAGTACAGCATGTGGCAGCTAAGGAGGCGAGAGCTGACGGTATCCATTGGACATTTTACCCGAATGCAGATATTGCTAGGGATGCTCGATGGGGAAGAGTAGGTGAGACTATGGGTGAAGATCCATATTTATCTGCAAAGATGGTTGCCGCTGAGGTTAGAGGATTTCAGGGAAATGATTTAAGTAACGAAGAATCCATTGCAGCTTGTCTTAAGCACTTTGTAGGCTACGGTGCCTGTGTAGGTGGACGAGACTATGAACAGGTCAATTTGCCGGAAAATGAGTTGCGTAATATCTATTATGTGCCATTTGCGGCAGGTATAGCTCAAGGTGTGGAAACAGTCATGACAGCCTACATGGACTTAAACAATGAACCTTTGACCGCTAGTCAGCATCAGCTAAAGGATGTACTACGTGATGAAATGGGATTTGACCGGCTACTGGTTACAGATGCTGGAACCATTGGAAATCTTATTACGCAGGGTAATGCCAAAGATGGCCTTGACGCAACTGAAAAGGCTATAAATGCTACGGTCAATATGGATATGGGGAGCTATCAGTATCTGCAAAACATACCGAAGCTTTTGGAACAGGGCAAGATTGGCATGGAGCAGTTAGATGAAGCAGTGCGTCCAATTCTCATGACCAAGTTCAAGCTCGGGCTGTTTGAGCATCCTTATTGTGAACCAGGGAAGAGCGAAGAATTGGCAAAGGATCCTGTAAGTCACTCATTAGCAAGAAAGGCTGCGCAGGAAAGCATTGTATTATTGAAAAACGATAATGATATCCTGCCACTTAAGGAGTCGTCATTGGAAAAGGTTGCTGTCATTGGCCGATATGCAAATTCACAGATTGATTGTGGAGCCGCAACAGTGGTGGGCGTTCCGGCTTTTGTGGTAACTCCATTGGAAGGATTAAAAGAACGACTCGGTGAGGAGCATGTTCTTTATGCTCCCGGTCCTACAGTTGAGCGCACGATTCCAAACTTTATCAGCCAATTTATTGCGGATTTTGGCTTGGAAACTCCAGAACCTCAAACCTGGGAAGAACAGACGGCTGCCATTGAAGAAGCTATCAGAATATCGGAGCAGTCAGATATAATAGTTGCTTTTCTTGGTGAAAATGCTGATATGTCTGGCGAAGCAACCTCTCGATCTGAGCTTTCACTGCCAGGACGTCAGCAGGAATTGTTGGAAAAGCTTGTGGCAATTGGAAAGCCTGTTATTTTAGTCCTGATTGGAGGTCGCCCACTGGCAGTCAGCTGGGCACAGGAACATGTAAATGCGATTCTCATGGCATGGCAGCCCGGACGAGAAGGTGGACGTGCGATTGCAGATATTTTGTTTGGAGATGCAAATCCATCTGCTCATCTGGCAATGACTTTTCCACGAAGTGCAGGTCAGTGCCCATTGTACTATGCTACAACCCAAACCCATCAACCGGTGGAAAGTCAACCTCAGCCTTTTTCCAGATACTGGAATGAGTTATCATCACCACTTTATCCATTTGGATATGGCTTAAGCTATAGTAGCTTTGCTTACACCAATCTACGATTGAGTAAGAAAGTAATGGCAATTGGGGAAAGCCTAACAGTAACAGTAGATGTGACAAACACTTCTGAGCGAGATGGCAGTGAGGTGGTGCAACTATATTTGCATCAACGTTGGGGCAGTGACACACGTCCAAGCAGGGAACTTAAGGGATTTAAAAAAGTGATGATATCTAGTGGCAAGACAGCTACGGTCACTTTTTGCATAGAATCAGAAGAACTTAAGTATTACAGTACAGCAAAACATTGTTACGTGCAGGATGCAACAGTTTTTGACCTGTGGGTTGGCAGTGATAGCACTGCAGATTTGAAGTCAGAGTTTGAAGTCACAGAGTAATCAATTACTGTAATATTAAAAAAGGAGAGCAAAATAATGTCAAAATTCCCTAAAAATTTTTTATTAGGTGCTGCTACAGCGGCTCATCAGGTGGAAGGCAATAACACAAATTCTGATTGCTGGGCGCAGGAACAGATGCCACATTCTACCTATAAGGAAAAAAGTGGTATTGCCTGTGACCACTATAATCGTTATGCAGAAGACATCAAATTAATGAAGGACGCGGGACTCAATGCGTACAGATTCTCTATCGAATGGGCTCGAATTCAACCGGAGGAAGGTGTATTTGATGATGATGTAATTGACCACTATCGTAATGTAATCCATACCTGCCGTGAAAATGGGGTGGAGCCAGTGGTAACATTATTCCATTTTTCATCTCCTGTTTGGATTATTCGTAAAGGCGGTTGGGAAGCTGATACGATTGTGGAGGATTTTGAAAAATATGTTACCTATGTGATAAAAGCATTAGGTAGAGAACTGAATTATGTGTGTACCATCAATGAGGCTAATATGGGACTGCAGGTTGCTGCAATATCACGTCATTATATGAAGATGATGCAACAGGCTGCAGAAGCAGCTGCATCTGGTCAGGAGGATGGAAAAGTTCAAATGGGGCTAAATTTAGAGGCAATGGTGGAAAATATTAAATTCCAAGCAACTGAAAACGAGGCGATATTTGGCACATCTCAACCACATTGTTTTAATCTTGGCGGAAGTGAACACAGTGACCTTTTGACCATGCAATGCCATCAGGCAGCTAAAAAGGTTATAAAGACTATGTATCCTAATATACAGGTGGGACTTACATTAAGCCTTCATGATATGCAGCCGGTAGAAGGTGGAGAAGCACTTGCTAAAGAAGAATGGGAAGAAGAGTTTACACATTATGTACCATTCATTCAGGATGATGATTTTCTTGGCGTGCAAAACTACACTCGTACTTTAGTTGGACCTGACGATGATTTGCCAGTTCCGGAGAATGCTGAGCGAACGCAAATGGGATATGAGTATTATCCTCAAGGGTTGGAAAATGTCATTCGTGCTGTTGCAAAAGATTTCAAAGGAAATTTGATTATTACGGAAAATGGTATTGCTATTGATGATGATTCTCGTAGGGTAGATTTTATTCAGACTGCTACAGATGGAGTAGCTCGCTGCATTGCCGATGGAATCCCGGTAAAAGGTTATTTCTATTGGAGTTTGCTGGATAATTTTGAGTGGCAAATGGGTTACCAGATGCGCTTTGGTCTCATTGCAGTGGACAGGGATACTATGGAGCGTACTTCCAAAGGCAGCCTTAAATATCTTGGTAGTCTGCTGAGTATGTAACTTTGGGCATTCAGATTGTCTTGCCCTTCTGGTATTATTGGCAGGGGTCAAATTCTAACGGGATAAGGAGATAATAAAATGATAAAACCAGCAGTACTGTTTCAAAATCATATGATTCTGCAGAGGGAGAAGAATATCGCAATCTGGGGTGATTCAGAGCCCGGAGTAACTGTTACCATTACTGTTCAAGGGCAGACAGTGACTGGAACTGCCGATGATAATGGCAAGTGGTGCGTCATTCTAAAACCGCTACATACATCTTTTTCCGAAACAGTTGTTATCACAACGGAGAATGAATGTATAGAATGGAAGGATGTCCAGGTAGGTGAAGTCTGGCTTGCTGCTGGGCAGTCCAACATGGAGTTCTTCATGCGTTATGACGCAGATTTCTCTGTAGAAAAAGATACCTGTACAAACCACAATATCCGATTCTTTGACTATCCTGAGGTTTCCTATCCTGGACAGATTGATGAGGCTGATTACGGAAAGAATTTTGCTCAGTGGAGAAAAGCTACTCCGGAGGATCTGGAATGGTTTTCCGCTGTGGGCTACTACTTTGCCAAAGAAATTCAGGGAAAATACGATTGCCCTGTGGGCATTGTGGGCTGCAACTGGGGCGGGACCCCTGCTTGCGCCTGGATGAGCGAGGAAGCTATTCGTGAAGGCGGCGGGCAGGCTTACCTTGACGAATATCAAAAAGCCATTTCCAATTTGGATTTAGCAAGCTATGATGACGGATTTTGCGCCAATCCCGCTTCCTGGAAGGTGGAGCCGTTCCTGGATCCCATTTCTGATATGTTGATGCGGGGAATGTCCTTGCCGGAAATTATCAAGACACTTACCGGGCAGGAGATGGACATGAGTACCATCGATTTCTCCGCACAAATGCCGGTGACTGGCCCGAAAAGCGAGACAAGACCTTGCGGATTGTATGAGAGCATGCTTTGCCAGGTTGCTCCCTATGGAATTCGAGGAGTATTGTTCTATCAGGGAGAGTCGGATGGCGACAAGCACCCTGAACTTTATGGAATGTTATTCCCTGCGCTGATACGCTGTTTCCGCCATCTCTGGCAGGATGAATTGCCATTCCTGTTTGTCCAGTTGGCACCCTTCGGTCAATGGATGCAGTGCGTGGGTGATCCCTATGTCGCTATCCGGGAGGCACAGCAGCTGGTATCTCAGACAGTCTCTGGTACCGGTATGGCAGTCATTTCCGACATTGGTATGGAATGGGACATTCACCCAAAGAAAAAGCAACCGGTGGGTTACCGATTAGCATTGCAGGCTGAGGCGAAGGTCTATGGGGAGGATATTTTGTGTGAAGCTCCTACACTGACAAGACTGGAAAAGGCTGATGGAAAGCTGATTCTGCATTTTGAAAATACAGGCGATGATCTTTATCTTGTCGACCACACCCCCGACGGAGTCGAGGTTCCCCAAAATCAGTTGGGAGGACTACGGCTTCTGGCAGACGATGGGTACTTGAATACAGAAGGAATAATAGCCACGGTTCAAGGAAGTACCGTTATTCTGGAGGGTGCACCTATTCAGAACATTTCGCATATCACTGCAGAACTAGGGTGCACGGGCTGGTATCGTGTCAATCTCTACAATAGTGCAAAAATCCCTGCAAGGCCAGGAAGTATCACACTATAGTAGAATAGATGTATTTAGAAAATCATAGTTTTAGGCGGGAAGAAAACCATTTGTTTCAGGGTGTGACCTAAGGTGTGACTACCCATGATACTTTTAACCGGTGCCGGCAAAACCTCCTTATTTTCAACGTTTTATGCACACACCGAAGAAAAAGCCGTCAAGTTCAAGTCCGGCTGCCAGCAGTACCTCAAACCTAGAAATGGGTTTGGGGTATTTTTTTGCTTGTTTTAGTTGAGTAATCAGCGGGTGAATATATATCAATACAGTCACATATGAGTTTCAAATAATCGCAATGGGTAAATGCTGCATTACGGGATTGCTATTAGGAGGCATTTCGCTTATTTATTGTCTCCTTGAATTGGCAGTAAATGTCACAATTGATAAACAAATTGTTGATTGATAAACAATGAATTGATAATTGATTTCATAGTATCTGCTTGCTATCATTTACTTACACCGGTGAATAGATTACGCGGAGGTAAATTATGCAGGTTAATTTAGGAGAAAAGATTCGAGAACTGCGCAAGAGAGACGGAAGAAAGCAGGAGGATCTGGCAAAGGCCTTGGGTGTGACACCGCAGGCTGTTTCAAGATGGGAGGGCAATGGAGGCTATCCTGATATGGG
>JAZQPA010000026.1:0-6859 GCA_045628125.1 Bacteroidaceae bacterium | reverse complement strand
GCGCTTCAGTATTGGCATCTTTGGGGATACGTGATGCTCAGAACGGAACTGTTCCCAGCGTTCATTCACATTTCCTGCGTGTGCATGCTGATACCGATAGGATGCTTGCACTTGTGCCGCCATTTTCATCAGATCCAGATGATCTTCTTCTGCCTGCAATGGAATAAGATTATTATAATGTATCATACTCGCTGTTTTTCTGTTTTAGGATTAAACCGCTCCCTCAGTTTGCGCAGGGATTGCTTGATGTGCTTATTTATGGTATTGACGGTGGTTTGTAACTGCTCTGCTGCCTGTTTGTAGGTCAGTCCCTGGTCATAGCACAATCCCAATACTTCCTGATCTCGGGTTGTCAACTCCTCTTTGATGTATCTCTGTATGCTGTTCCATTCATCGGGAAGTCTTTCAGGCTGCAGGGTATATGCCATTTCCTGTAGATAATCCTGGTTCTGTTCCCTATGCGCTTTTTCCTTGGCTATCCGGTTCAGGCACCTGTTTCTGACACTTTGATACAGGTAATGTTCCAGTTTATCGTGCTGTACCGATGGCCGTTTCTCCCACAGGTCAGCGAATAGGTCGTTTACCACGTCATGGCAGGCTTCCTCGTCGCCCAGAAAGGCGAAAGCAAACCTGAATAGTGGCTCATAGTACTGTTTGTACAGCTGCTCAAAGTTCTTTCCTGTGTACATAATTTGGTTATCGGACAATGCAAATATACAATGTCTCTTAATATAAAGACAAATGAATACTAAAAATCAGTACCCCTAAATGATATTTTTATTTACCTAACAAAAAAATAACTAAATCTTGTTTTTGCAAATCGTGATTAGCGAAGCATTTTCATCGCATTCTTTTGGATGGAAGAACGCAACTGGCAGGTGCCTTAATACATCAGGGCTGGGTAATCACCCAGCCCTGATGTATTACATTTGATTTTAAATCTTATTACGCAACCATAGTGAAAGGTAGCGGTCATAGATGAAATAGCCCTCTTTAGATTGGGCCACTATGCCATTCTTTACTAAAGCATTCATAGCCAGTTTTACGCTACTGAGGGCGGTAAGGCTATGCCTGTGCATAAACTCCGCTTCGTACGGCTTGGCAACCACATCTTCATGGGCTATGGCACGAAGCAACTTCAGTTGGCCCTTTGCTAAAAGGTCACAATAATCTTTATATACTATATCACCTTCCTCCTTAATGTCTGCATAGATTTTCATGAGCAACTGAAAGCTTACCTCCTGATCCGATGCAGAGAAGAGACGATTCATGATATCCTGAATATAGTAGGTATAACCATGGGCAAATGTATAGGCATGATGAAATACGTCTTCCGGCAATGCTTTCTCAGCCTGATTCATCAACTTATGGGCAAATTCGTAATATACCGGTTCATTCAAAGGCTCCAGTCCCATGCGTGCTGTACTTTGGTAGAAAGGACGCCTTGGGGAACTGAAGATATCTGACATGAGGTGCAGTTTGCTGCCCGCAAACACAAAATGCACATTTGGCGCAAACTGAACCACAGAACGTATCAATGCTTCTGTGCCCTTGTCCGGGTATTCCAGAATTTGCTGAAACTCGTCTATGGCCACAAAGCACTCGTGCTGGCTATTGTTCATGTATTCCATAACCTCTTTCAAAGAAGAACTGCTTGTTTGCGGTTGTATATCAAGCGATACGGTAGGGGTACCTGTTACGGCATCCATGCTGAATACAGGTCGGCAACTCTTGAAAGCTGCAACGAGATTGGCCATAACCTTTTCGCTGAAACTATCCATCTTACCCAGTATCTCTTTTGCCAACAGTTTTACGAAATCCTGTTGGTTCTGTGTATTGTAGATGTCGATATAGAAACAGCGCCTATTGCCATCCTGTTCCTTCAGTTTGTGGAACACATGCTGAATAAGTCCAGTTTTACCCAGTCTTCGAGGGCTGATTAAAGCCACATTTCTACCGTTTGTAAGTGCCTCTACCAGTTTGGCTGTCTCCTTTTCACGGTCACAGAAATACTCCGGTCCACCGTATCCTAAAGTAAAGAATGGGTTAGTCATAACAGCAATAACATAAAATATGAAACATAAAATATGAAGTCTGCTGCAAAAGTAATTATTTTTTTTGAATAATGCCTTGTTAATTACAGTTTTTATTGCAGATTACCACTACTGTCCCGTTAAAGAGGACGGTAGTGACAATGCCTTTTTTTTTAAGACAAATGAAGACTAAAAAATCAGTACCCCTAAATGATATTTTTATTTACCTAACAAAAAAAATAACTAAATCTTGTTTTTGCAAATAGTGATTTGCGGAGCATTTTTTTCGCTTTCCTTTGGAATAACAGTGATAATATCTAAATTTGCAAGCATTTATAGAAAGACTCATTCATGAAGACATCTCAGATTCTACATACATTGGTCCGTCAGGTGGGGCAGTACCGTACAGCCACTCTCCTTACACCGGTATTTACGGCACTGGAGGTGGTGATAGATGTGTTTATTCCTTATGTCACCGCACTGCTCATCGACCAGGGCATTCTGGCCGGAGATATGCAGAAGATTTATCTGTATGGTCTGCTGATGATAGGCATGGCCCTGCTCAGCCTGCTCTTCGGCATCCTGGCGGGACGTATGGCTGCCCATGCCTCGGCTGGGTTTGCCGCCAATCTCCGTACAGCCATGTACCGGAACATTCAGACCTTTTCGTTCAGTAGCATCGATAAGTTCTCCACCTCGGGACTCATTACCCGAATGACCACCGATGTCACCTCACTGCAGAACGCCATGCAGATGATTCTGCGCATCACCATCCGCGCTCCGTTCCGCCTGGTGCTGGCCATCTTCATGTGCCTGTTCATCAACGTCAAGACCAGTTTCATCTTTCTCTCGGCTTTGGTGTTTCTGGCCATCTTCCTTACCTTTATCACCACCCATGTATCGCCTGTGTTTACCCGGCTGTTCAAGAAATACGATGAACTGAACGCCTCGGTGCAGGAGAACATCTCGGGAATCCGCGTGGTGAAGGATTATGTGCGCGAGGATTACGAGTGCCAGAAGTTTGATGAGGCTGCCACCCAGCTGTATAAGATTAATGTAAAGGCCGAGCTGTTCCTGGCCACCATGCATCCGGTGATGAGCATGGTCACCTACGGGTGCATCATTGCCATCTCCTGGTTTGGCGCCCATTATGTGGTGGACGGTTCGCTTACCACGGGTGAGCTGACCTCGCTGTTCTCCTACATCATGATGATTCTTATGTCGCTGATGATGCTGAACATGATATTCGTGATGCTCACCATGAGTGCGGCCAGTGCCCGCCGTGTGACCGAGGTGATCTGCGAGCAGACCGAACTGACCTCGCCCCAGCAGGCGCTGACACAGGTGGGTTCAGGCAGTGTGGAGTTCCGTGACGTGAGTTTCTCGTATGCCCAGGGCAGTGGCGATTATGCCATCTCGGATATCAGTCTCAGTATCCCATCGGGTGAGCGGCTGGGTATCATTGGCGGAACCGCCAGCGGAAAGAGCACCCTGGTGCATCTCATCAGTCGCCTGTATGATACCACCCGGGGACAGGTGCTGGTGGACGGTCACAATGTGCGTGAATACGATTTGGATACCCTACGTACCGCTGTGTCGGTGGTGCTGCAGCAGAACATGCTGTTCAGCGGAACAATATTGGAAAACCTGCGCTGGGGAAACCCCGAAGCCACATTGGAGCAGTGCCGAGAGGCTTGCCGGATGGCTTGTGCCGATGAGTTCATCACTCAGATGACCGAGGGGTACGAAACCCGTATCGAGCAGGGAGGTACCAATGTGAGTGGAGGTCAGCGTCAGCGTCTGTGTCTGGCCCGGGCCTTGCTCCGTCAGCCCCGTATCCTGATTCTGGACGATGCCACCAGTGCCTGCGATACTGCCACCGATGCCCGTATCCGGCACAACCTGAAGACGTGTTTCCCCGGCATGACCCAGCTGGTCATCTCGCAGCGCGTGAATACCGTGATGGAATGCGACCGTATCCTGATTCTCAAGGACGGCACGGTTAACGGCATAGGCACTCATCAGGAACTGTTGGAGAGCAATGCCATCTACCGCGAGATTTATACCATCCAGCAGGAGAGTGGAGGCGACTTTGATAACCCTAAGGCAAACGGGAAAGGAGGTGAGGCATGAAACTGAAGAATAAACAGGAACTGATGCGTCTGGTGCGGTACATTCTGGACCGTTACCGTGCCTGGTTGGGTGTGGTTATTATTTGTATCCTGGTGTCCAGTGCGGCATCCATCACATCCACGCTGTTCATCAAGACGCTTATCGATGATTATGTGATGCCGCTCACTCAGGTGGATAATCCTGAGTTTGCTTCCTTGGCACAGGCGCTGTTCAAACTGGCCCTGGTGCTGTTGCTGGGTGTGGCTTGCAGTTATGGCTATAATCTCATCATGATTTATGTCAGCCATGGCACGTTGCTATCGCTTCGCAAGCGGCTGTTCCAGCGCATGGAGAAACTGTCCATCGGCTATTTCGACAGTCATCCGCACGGTCAGATCATGTCCATCTATACCAATGATGTGGATTCGCTCCGTCAAATGGTGGGACAGGCCCTGCCCATGACATTCAGTACCATCATCACTCTCATCATCACCCTCACCAGCATGATTGTGCTGAGCATTCCGCTCACCATCGTATCGTTGATACTGGCCGGAGTGATGATGCGTGTCACCATGGCACTGGGCATGCGTTCCCGCAGTCACTTCATGACCCAGCAGGTCAAGCTGGCCGAGGTGAACGGCTTTATCGAGGAGATGATGACCGGTCAGAAGGTGGTCAAGGTGTTCTGTCACGAACAGGCAGCCAAGGATCAGTTTGCCGTAATCAACGAGCAGTTGCGTCAGGCTGTGGATCAGGCCAATAAGATTGCCAATATCGTCATGCCGGTGAATGGCAACCTGGGTAACCTGGGCTATGTGCTCATTGCCGTGGTGGGAGCTACCCTGTCGCTTACTGGAGTGGTATCGCTCAGTATCGGTACGCTGGTCAGTTTCCTGACACTGAACCGTAATTTCATGCAACCTATCGCCATGCTTAGCCAGCAGATCAATACCGTCATCAATGCATCGGTAGGAGCCGAGCGTGTGTTTGGCCTGATGGATCAGGAACCCGAGATTGACGAGGGTAAGATTCAGATGAAGCGTGATGAGGTGAAGGGTACCTTCCAGCTCAGTCATGTGGATTTTGGCTATATTCCCGAAAAGCAGGTGCTGCATGACATCAGCCTGAATGTATCGTCCAATCAGAAGATTGCCTTTGTGGGTGGAACCGGTGCGGGAAAAACCTCTATTATCAACCTTATCAACCGTTTCTACGAGTATCAGGGTGGCAGCATTCTGCTCGATGGCATTCCCATTACCGATATCAGCAAGAACAGCCTTCGCAGTTGCCTGGGTATCGTGCTTCAGGACACCCATCTGTTTACCGGAACCGTCATGCAGAACATCCGTTACGGACGTTTGGAAGCCAGCGATGAGGAATGCCGTGAGGCTGCCCGTCTGATAGGTTCCGACCTGTTCATCCGTCGTTTGCCCGATGGTTATGACACCCTGTTGGAAAATGGTGGCCGTAACCTGAGTCAGGGCGAGCGCCAGTTGCTGGCCATTACCCGTGCCGCAGTGGCCAATCCGCCAGTGATGATTATGGACGAGGCTACCAGCAATATCGATACCCATTCCGAGCAGTTGGTTCAGCGGGGTATGGACCAGTTGATGAAGGGCCGCACCACCTTTGTCATTGCTCACCGTCTGTCCACGGTTCGCAGTGCCGATGTGATCAATGTGCTGGAAAACGGACGCATCATCGAATCTGGTACCCACGATGAACTCTTGGCTCTTCGGGGCAAATACTATCAGCTTTATACGGGAACAGGCAGTCTGTCCTGATTTCGAACAATAAATGTTAAATCTCGGTTCATATAGAAAGTTTTCGAATTCGAAATGATTCGAAATACAGCGTATGCTTGTTACTTTGCGCAAGTAAAAAACAAAGAACGCGTATGAAACGAGACGAGAACACACTGACCCGTAGTGAATTCCAGATTATGTCTATCCTTTGGGATATCAACAGGGCGGCCTGCGGTAAGGAAATTCTGGAGCGGTTTCCGGAACCCAAACCCACTTACACCACCATTGCCACTTTCCTGAAGATACTTTATGAAAAGGGATTCGTGGATTTCTTTAAGAAGGAGGGCGAGGGCAAGACCCAGTGGTACATGGCCCGTGTCACCAGGCAAGAATACACCCGACAGACCATGCGGGGGGTGAAGAAGAACTTCTTTGATGACAGCCTGAAATCCATGTTCAGTTTCTTCCTCAGGGAGGAACACCTTACCGAGCAGGATGTGCTGGATATACTCAATACCCTGAAGGAGGAGGAACTGTGATGGCAGCCTTGTTTCTGTATACGCTGAAGTCGGCCTTTGTGCTGGCCCTGCTGTATGTTCCCTATACCTTGCTTCTGAGCCGGGAGACATTCTTCCGCTTCAATAGGTGGATGCTGCTGGGTATCTTAGGCTTGTCACTTCTGCTCCCTTTGTGCAATTTCTCCTCCCTCTCGCTGGACAGGCAACCCGTCATGGAGGGCTTGCACCGTCAGTTGATAGAATTCGGCATACCGGTTCGGGTTACGGAATACCGGCAAGCAGATGAGGTGGCCCCTCATGCTGCCACCGTGTCGTGGTTCCAGGTGGTGAGTGTGCTCTATCTGTCGGGCATGCTTTCCGTGCTGTTGGTCCGCCTGGTGCAGATAGCCCGCATGGGACTGGTGATGCGTGGTGGAAGCTTGTGGAAGCAGCAGGAGGATGGAATAACCAT
>JAZQPA010000025.1:0-7163 GCA_045628125.1 Bacteroidaceae bacterium | reverse complement strand
GGTAGTAGTTCTTTACGAAATACTTGGCGCGTGGAGCATTGGCCAGCACGTATGGGTTATTGGCCATACCGGCCTGTGCACCGAACAGGTTCTCATGAGCCTCTGATGGCTCCTCGTCCAACCAGATGTAGTAGTCGCTGTAGCGCTGGTTTGATGCTTCCATTGACTGCTTGAACCACTCGCTCTGATCACTGCTGTGACCGGCTACCAGGTCCATCAGTACGCGGATGCCGCGCTTGTGGCACTCGTCAAACAGGCGTACCAGATCGTCGTTGGTTCCGAAACGCTTGTCCACCTTATAGAAATCGATGATGTCGTAACCGCCATCGGTCCAACCTGATACGTATACAGGGTTCAGCCAGATGCAGTTCACACCGATGGACTTTACATAATCCAACTTAGAGATGATTCCCTCCAGGTCGCCGTATCCGTCGCCGTTGGTGTCCATGAACGAAGATGGGTAGATCTGATATACTACAGCATCTTTCAGCCATTTAGGATTGTTGGTAGCGTTTGCCTGTAAACCTGCCATGGCCATCAGGGCCAGCAGTGAGGCCTTTAAAAAGTTTTTCTTCATGTTGATTTAGGTATGTTTGTGATAATTGTCTGTGTGTTTATTTGCCTGACAGCTTATTGGCCAGCCACAGCACCAGAATGGCACCGATTACGGCAGTACCGATTTCGCCCAAAAGTCCGCCCCAGCTGATATTTAACAGTCCCAATACCAGATTGCCCAGGAAACCACCAAGGACACCTAAGAATAAATTGACCAGAAGGCCTTTGCCCTCGCGGTTTGTCAGCTTGCATGCGATATAGCCGGCAAGAATACCGATAATAATTGAAAAGATCATAGCTATAATTATTTTTGAATTTTTGCAAAGGTAACTAAAAGTACCCTTATGGCAAAATCTACGCGCATGAATATTACAGTTCTATGGTATCGCCTTCCTTACGGATGCTCCAGAAGGGCACTTCCTTTTCCTGACAGAAGGGCTGCATGCGCCAGGATGACTCAAAGCCGCTGGCCACAAAATGCATGGGGACAAACAGGCCCACCTGAAAGCGTGCGATGAACTGGCGTCCGCCTAGGGTGTAGCCGTTGCCGATGCGTCCGTCTACCGGAAACATCACTAAATCAAACTTTTCGGTTATCTTCCGGATGTCCTTCAACTCACCCAGGAACCGTTTCTCCTCGGCCACTGGATTGATGTCCTCGTCAAACTCGTCGCTGTGAATCAGGGCCTCGGGAGTGTCGTCCTGCAGAAAACGGGCATACCAGTTGTTCAAGTCGCCGGCATGAAACAGCCGTTTGCCTTCCACCTCCACAATCCATGACACTCCGCTGTCGTTGCTTCCGGTGGCGGTCACCTTTACCAGATGGTCCTGCCATACGGCTCCCTTGGCCATCCACACATCGGCATCCTGGCGTGAGGCACGCCGTCTTTTGGCAATGTCCTTGGAAAGGATATAGGTGATATCGGCTTTCCGGGTGCGCCATGTCAGTATCTCGCGAGTGAAATGGTCTTCATGGAAATGGCTGGAAAAGACATACATAGGCTTGTTGCCTGACAGTAGCTTCTCCATGGCATTGGAGGGGTCGAACCAGTAGTCAAAGACCAGAATGGCCTGTGAGGTCTCTAATGCAAATCCGCTATGAAAGAGATAAGTAAGTGTCATGATGTTGCCCCGTTTTTTGGGGGGACTGCAAAAATACAAGATTTTTACAGATGTACCAAATATACGGCTGGTTTCGTGCTTACTTTACCCGGATGACATCCTTCAGGTTGGTGGTGTAGCAGGGTGAGCGGTATTCGTGCAGGATGCTGTTCTTGAAGATGGCCGCCTTGCCCGTGGTGGAATCCACGGCATACTGCTGGGTGGCCAGTACCAGGGTGTCATCGCCATGCCGGCGGTTGATGGAATCGGCCAGTTCAGAGAGTTTGCGGAAACGCTCCTTGGTCTCGGCAGGAAGGTCCAGGAAACTGGTCTGGATGGCACGGTTGGAACTGATGCCGGAGACAATGATTCCTGCCCGCTTGTAGTGAAAACCGGGACGGAAGATGCGCTGAAGGAGTTGCCGTGCTGCCATGACCATCTCCTGAGTGGTATCGGTAGGCGCATGCAGTTGCATGGAAACCATATTGTTATATTGCGGCAGATCCTCGCGGAACGGGTTGGTTTGTATGAACAGCGACACCATCTCGGCCACACTGCCCTGAGCCCTCAGCTTCTGGGCACAATGGGCGGCATAGTTGGCCACATTGGTCATCATCTTGTCGCGGTCGGTAATCATGCCTGGGAAGCTGCGGCTGGTGCAGATGGTCTTTTTAGGGACAACCGCCTCGGCCGGAATGCAGCTGATGCCGTGTAGTTCCTTCCAGGTGCGCAGGCCGGTGACCGTCATGGCATCCTTTACCCAATGTGCCGAGAGATTGTGGAAATCCAGGGCCGAATGAATGCCGTTGCTCTGCAGGCGGGTGGCATGTCTGCGGCCGATGCCCCACACATCCTCTACGGGAAAAAGCGAAAGCGCCTTGATGCGTTTCTCGTCCGTATCAATCACACAGCATTTCTTGTATCCGGGGTATTTCTTGGCATATTTGCTGGCCATCTTGGCCAGGGTACGCGTAGGGCCGATGCCGATGCTTACCGGCATTCCCGTCCATTTCCTGACACGCTGGGCCAGTTGCTCGCCCCACTGTTTCAAATCCACACGCTCCATGCCGTTAAGGTCCAGAAACGCTTCGTCGATGGAGTAAATCTCAATGGAAGGCGCCGCATCGCGCAGAATGGACATAACCCGGGCGCTCATGTCGCCATAAAGCGTGTAGTTGGACGAAAGCGCACGGATATCGGCTCCGGGAAACTGCTGCTCCAACTGGTAGAAGGGAGTGCCTTCCTTGATGCCCATGGCCTTGGCCTCGGGACTGCGTGCCACCACACAGCCGTCGTTGTTGGAGAGCACCACTACGGGCACACCCTCCAGCGACGGGTTGAATACCCGCTCGCACGACACGTAACAGTTGTCACAATCCACTAATGCGTACATATACTGAAATTTTCTGCAAATATAAGCATAAGGTTTGCCAAGGTATGACAATGGCGAAAAAATTTTCAGGAAAAGTATTATATTTGCATCAAAAATAGGAAAAGAATGAACGAAGTACAGCTTTTTAGTGCCGATTTGACCACTTTATTGGCCCGTCCGGTGGCCGATGGAGGTATACGGGCCGGTTTTCCCAGTCCTGCGCAGGACTATCTGGAAAAGTCCATCGATCTGAACCGCGACCTGATAACCAACCCTGCTGCCACGTTTTACGGCAGGGTGCTGGGCGATTCCATGATAGATGCCGATGTGCATGAGGGCGACCTGCTGGTCATTGACAAGAGCCTGGATGCCAAGGATGGCGACATGGTGGTGGCCTTCCTGGATGGGGAGTTCACGCTGAAGTTTCTGGATATGAGTCTGAAGGCATCGGATATCGTGCAGTTGCGTCCGGCAAATCCGGCCTATCCGGTGATACGCGTCACTTCCGAGATGGATTTCCGTATCTGGGGCGTGGTGACGTATGTGATACACAAGACCAGAAGATAAAAAAAAGAGCACCCCAATCAGGTGCTCTTTCTTTTTATTGTTGCGGAGTTTCTTTTGGCTTACGGTCGAAGAACGGATTCTTGGACTTGCAGCTGATAGGAATAGCCAGCACATTTTTGGCTCCGGCAGCAGGCCATCCCAGTCGCATGGCAGCCATGCCCACACTGTGCATCACGCGGGTATCCATCCGTAAATCGGCAGCCATGGCGCATGCCGAGCCTACGGCAATGCCCACATCGATGGTGTTAATGGCGCAAGGCACGGTGGAAGGACGGTCCTCGCAGCGTGCAAAACCGCAGCGCATGCAGTTCAGGCCCTGGCATAAATCGCCTGTGCCTATCAGTAGGACAGCTTCTGCCGAAAGGATGTTCTCGGAATCGCGGAGCATGAACTTGAATCCGGTCTCTTCTCCCAGTTTGCGGGTCTCCTCGCTCAGTTTCTCAATATCCTCACCGGTTACAATACCAATCTCAATAATATCCACATCTTTACCCTTGGGGGCGGTACGTGCGGCTGCCATCATCTGCTTGGCTGCTGAAAGCACCAGCTCATGGCGAATGTTACGTTCATCAATCAACATATTGCCTGTTCAGTTTATGCGTTTGAATAATCCTTTTATGTCTTTGAGTGCAAATATAAAGTTTTTCATTCAACACGCCCATTAATTACGTAATTATTTTTTATATTTGCATTCGAAGATACTGACTCAGACCATGAACAGAGAAGATGAGTTTTCGGTGATTGTGGCTACGGAATGCCACATACCTTATATTAAGGATATTCTGGATGCCATTTATGAGGCATCTCTGGTTCCGGGAAACAGCATTGTGATGCGTGATCCGGATTATCTGGCCCAGAAAATGCAGGAGGGTAAGGCCGTGATAGCCCTGAAAGGGGAGGAGTTTGCGGGTTTCTGCTACCTGGAGTGCTGGCAGAACGAGGAGTTTGTGGCCAATTCCGGGCTGATAGTGAAGCCGGAGTTCCGGGGACAGGGGCTGGCAACCCGCATCAAGCAGCGGATATTTGAGGTGTGCCGGGAGATGTTTCCTAAGGCCTGTGTGTTTGGCATCACCAAACAGCCGAAAGTGGCCCGGATGAACGAGAAAATGGGATTTAAACGGGTGGATTATACCGAACTGACCACGGATCCTAAATTCTGGAAGGGTTGCGATACCTGCCGCCATTATGATGAACTGCTGGCAAACAACGGGCGTAGCTGTCACTGTATTGCCATGCTGTATAAACCTGAAAAATAATTGATTAAAATCTAAGTATACATGAAAAAACTGTTTACACTAATTATGGGGTGGCTGTTGTGCCTGACAGCCAATGCACAGGGAATAGAGTTGCCTTTATGGCCTAATGGGGCTCCAACCGACAACGGACTGACCGGAGAGGAACAGCCCATCAATGGAAATATGGTGACGAATGTCAGCAAACCCACCATTACCGTATATAAGGCCCAAAAGCCTAACGGTAAGTGCATCATAGCCTGCCCTGGCGGTGGCTATTTTCTGCTGGCTATCGATCATGAGGGAAAAGACATGGCCGATTGGTTCAACAGTCTGGGAATCACCTATGTGGTACTGAAATACCGCATGCCTAACACTCATTATCAGGTGCCATTGGAGGATGGTGAGCAAGCTATCCGTATGGTGCGCCAGCATGCTGCCGAGTGGGGCATCAACCCTAATCAGGTGGGTATCATGGGCTCATCGGCCGGCGGCCATTTTGCGGCTACACTGTCCACCTTATATACCAGTAAGGAGACCCGTCCTGATTTCTCTGTCCTGTTCTATCCGGTTATCTCCATGCAGGAGGGCGTAACCCATCAGGGCAGCCGCGACCTGCTGTTGGGCAAGAACCCATCGGCCGATCTGGTAAAGCGCTACGACTTGCATCAGCAGGTCAATGCACAGACTCCACCAGCATTCCTGATGCTGAGCTCCGATGACGATGCGGTACCACCGGTAAACTCGTTGAATTACTTTAATGCGCTGTTGCAGAACGGAGTAAAGAAGTGTGCCATGCACATTTATCCTACCGGCGGACACGGTTGGGGATTTGGTGATAATTTCATCTATAAACGCCAATGGACCGAGGAGCTGGAGCACTGGCTGTTCACCCTTTTTGATTAATTTCAGGGGGCCGGAAACTGAAAGAAACACATAATTATATAATAACGACATGAAAAAACTGTTTTTTATTTTGGCTTCGGCAGCCCTGGTGGCTTGCGGAGGCAATTCTGCCAAGCAGGCTGAGGTGACAGATCCTGCACAGAACGAGAATTTGCCAGCTGTTTTGCGTGAACACCCTCTGTTGAGTGAATTTACCTGCCTGCAGCAGGAGGAGCCTGCACAGTTGCAGCTGTTTGCTAATCCTACCGACACCACCGCTTTCCACTTCTTCGATGAGAAGAACGGACGTACCACATCGACCGATATGTTCCGCATTGAGGATGGAGTAGTACGCATGGATGGCGAGAACGGCGGATACATTATGGCAGATCAGGAGTTCAGCAACTTCTACCTGCGCGTGCAGATAAAATGGGGTGACAAATCGTATGGAACCTGGGCTGAGAAGCCAAAGAACGGCGGTATCCAGTTCGGTCTGAAGCCTACCGAAGATAAGCTGTGGCCAGACAACTATGAGTACGAGATTATGGAGGAGGCGATAGGTGAGCTGTGGACCGGACGCCCATTCGAGACTCCTAACGATACCGTGCATCTGGGACCAACCTATTGCCGTGTGTTCTGCTCGGACAAGACCCTGGAGAAACCTGCGAATGAGTGGAACACGTTGGAGCTGATCTGTTTTGACAATAAGGTGGAGCACTACCTGAATGGCACCAAGGTTCTGGAGGCTACCGTACCTGAGGGAATGAACCAGGGAAAGCTGCTGCTGCAGTATGAATATACCGATATTTACTACAAGGATTGCGTGCTGATTCCACTGAAGTAATATAAGGCTGTTTTCACGGTCAAATCAAGCTTTTTGGCCGTGAAAACGCCTTTAAGTGTTATCAAGTGTTAACAAACAACACTTTTTCGGGGGCAGGATTTGGTATTTCAGAAAAACTCCCTACCTTTGCAACCGCTTTGAGGAACTAACCTGCGTTCTTAGCTCAGTTGGTAGAGCAACTGACTCTTAATCAGTGGGTCCAGGGTTCGAGCCCCTGAGAGCGTACTCAGTACAAAAACTCAAAGCAAGGGCGTTTAGCTCAGCTGGTTCAGAGCATCTGCCTTACAAGCAGAGGGTCGGCGGTTCGAATCCGTCAACGCCCACAAAAGAGCGATCTTTTACATACAAATACGAAGTTTTTGCGAAGTCAAAATATCGTATTTACCAAGCAAATGCGGAAATAGCTCAGTTGGTAGAGCACAACCTTGCCAAGGTTGGGGTCGCGAGTTCGAGCCTCGTTTTCCGCTCCAGTGTTGCCCAGGTGGCGGAATGGTAGACGCGCTCGTTTCAGGTGCGAGTGCTGCGAGGCGTGCAGGTTCGAGTCCTGTTCTGGGCACCAAGATACAACACTTTTTTTCGGGGTGTAGCGCAGTCCGGTTAGCGCACC
>JAZQPA010000024.1:0-6316 GCA_045628125.1 Bacteroidaceae bacterium | reverse complement strand
CCACCTTATCCATAAAATAACGGTCGTGACTGACCACAATCACACAACCCTTGAAGTTCTGCAGGTAATCCTCCAGAATCTGTAGGGTGACAATGTCCAAATCGTTGGTTGGCTCGTCCAGAATCAGGAAGTTCGGATTCTTCATCAGCACGGTACACAGGTACAGACGTCTCTGCTCACCACCACTCAACTTGTACACATAACTGTGCTGCTTTTCGGGCGAGAACAGGAAATGCTGAAGCAACTGCATGGCAGTTAATCGCTTACCGTTTCCTAAATCGATATATTCAGCAATATCCGTAATGACATCTATCACCTTCTTGCTCTGGTCAAACTGCAAGCCTTCCTGTGAATAGTAGCCGAAACGAACGGTCTCGCCCACTTCCAGACTACCGCTATCGGGTTGGATATAACCCTGGAGCAGTTTAATAAAGGTGGACTTTCCGGTACCGTTATTACCCACAATACCCATCTTCTCGTAACGGGCAAAGATATAGCTGAAATCGTCAAGGATGATGCGGTCGTCAAAACGCTTACACAAGTGATCGGCCTCAAAAATCTTGCTGCCAATGTAACTACCCTTCATGTTCAGTTGCACGTTCTCATTATTGATGCGCTGTTTGGCCACCTTCTCCAATTCATAGAAAGCCTCCTCACGATAGCGGGCCTTATGACCACGGGCCTGAGGCATGCGTCTCATCCAGTCCAATTCCGTACGATACAGGTTATTGGCCTTGGTAATCTCGGCATTCAGGGCATCAATACGCTCCTGTTTCTTTTCCAGATAGAAGCTGTAATTACCTTTATAACTATAAATCTGCTGATTATCCAATTCGTAGATTTCATTGCACACCCTATCCAGGAAGTAACGGTCGTGGGTTACCATCAGCAGACTCAGGTTGCTGCGATGAAGATAATCCTCCAGCCATTCCACCATCTCCAGATCCAGGTGGTTGGTAGGCTCATCAAGAATCAGCAACTGAGGTTCGGTAATCAGCACATTGGCCAGAGCCACACGCTTCAGCTGGCCTCCGCTCAACTGACCGATAGGCTGTTCAAAATCACGGATCTTGAGTTGCGAAAGAATCTGCTTGGCCCGCTGTTCATAATCCCATGCCTTGAGGTGCTCCATCTTGTCGATGAGCTGCTCCAAACCCGGATTGCCGGGAGTCTCCATACACTTCTCGTAATCACGAATCAGCTCCGTCACCTCATTGCCATGATGGAAACAAGCCTCCAGAACCGTCAGTTCAGCCGGATACGAGGGACTCTGTTCCAGATAACCCACGGTCAGGTCTCTGCGATAGATGATGTCACCACCATCCTTACCCTCTTTTCCGGAGAGGATATTCAGCAAGGTAGTCTTGCCGGTTCCGTTCTTGGCAATCAGTCCCACACGCTGACCCTCGGCAATGCCAAACGACAGATTATCAAACAGAACCAGATCGCCAAAGGATTTACTCAATCCCTCTACCTGTAAATATGGATTGACAGCAGCCATTACAGTAATGCCTCAATTTCTGTCTTGATACGGGCAAATTCCTCCTCCAGCACACAAGGCTCGCCATTGCGCTTCTTGTCCCAAATCAGAATCATCGGATCCATATAGAACGATGTACCCTGGAAGTGCAATGATGGATATTCCTTATTGTTACGGATGCAGGTTACCCACTCCATACCGTCCATCTCGTTGGTCAGAATCACACCAAAGGTCAGGCCAATAGCCTCCCATGTCTCACGCTGACCATCGGCAAACAAGCCATCGCTGATGCATTGCTGCAACAACTTAATATCCTGATATACACCCGTAAAATCCTTCTTGTACTGTTTCTTCAAAGTACGGATTACCCAATCGTAAGCTTCATCAATCTGATGGATTTCCCACACACGAACAGGGATATACTCCTTAGGGTAACGCTTGCGGTCATCACGGATTTCCAGACTGGCCACCACCTGCTCCAGCACCATGTAAGGGAAACCCTTAGGTGCTGTAAATGACAGTTCCACAACGGTATTCTGGTAGCCGCACACCACAGTCTGGCATACATAATCCTGACCTTCCTCGGTAAAGTTTTCGGTAGATGAGACACATTCCCAATGGCCCATCAGCACCTTCTTGGCACCAGGGAACTGGCGAAGCTCCTCCTTCATCACATTACCGGCATAATGAGGCGATGCATCCTTTGAGGCAGACACACGCAAATTACCCGTCCAGCGGTTGGGGTTATAGAACAGGAAGCTGCCCTCCTCATCCTCAAACTCAAAAAAGTCTCCGGGATACTCGATGGAGAACCATCCTCCGGGAGAGATGAATTTCTTTGTTTCTTTCATTCCTATATAGGGTTCTGTTATTAACGTCCGATGGATTGTACCTTGGCTCTTGTCTCTTTACTGATTTTCAAGAACATATAGTTTGGCAAATCCTCTTCAATATTAGTCTCGTGCTCGGCATATTTGCGCTCGGCATATTCCTTGGCCTTCTCGAATGTCAGTTTCGACATCTCGCTCTGGCTCTTTCCCTCGCTGATGGAATCCAGGTTTTCATCGGGGAAGTAATCGTCCAAACGAACATCGCCCAGCATGGTGGTCTCCAGTAGATGCAGGTTTTCCTGCTGTTTATCACTATAATAGCCCACAAACATATGTCCAGGGATACGGATCAGTACCGGTTCGATGTTGATGGCACGTAGTAGGGAAGCCATCAGCACACTACCGTCCACACAATTAATCTGTGACGATTCCAAGGCATCATCCAGGGTGCGCACGCGCTGGCTGTACACCACATTGCTGGACAGACTGGTATTGGAAATGGAACTGTACGAGAAATTGCGTTTCTGCAACATGTGCCAAAGGGCGTAAACCTGTTTATCCACCTGATGCTCACCCTGTTGCAAACCCACAAACCGCTTTACGATACGGGTATTCAGCGCCTCACGGAGCAACAGGTCCAGCATGGGGTGCTCCTCATTCACATAAGCCGCAAAGAAAATGCTGGTCTCGTGAAAGTTCATCTTATCGTCACGGTATCCCAACAGACACTCGTTGATGCTTCGTACCGAGAACGTAGCATTTTTCAGTACAGGCTTATCACGTCCGATGGTCACCTCGATAGGAACAGTCACCGGTTCAGCCTGACTGTTCAGTTTCAAGGCCTCGTACTTCCAGAGCACATCCGGATAAACGGTATATTCCACATTCTTCTCGGGCAGCACAAAATCCGATACCGAACGGTCCCAGAATGGAGTCTCACCCACCTCGATATGCACCTTAGTCATACGATGAGGTGAAATCAGACGGATACCGAACTCAGTGGCAGGATTACCCAATTCGTGGTTCGAAAATCCATCGATAACACGGGTGCCGGTGGTAGCAGTAGAGAAAATGGCCGATGGAAAGATGTTACCGCCCAGGGTGCTGTGAACCGTAAACGCATCATTCTGCTGACGGTGGCGCACATAATAAAACACACCGGCAACCAGCAGTAAGACAAACAGAAAAGCGGATGTATACTGCCAGAAACGGATGTTGTTCAGTAATGTTGTGAATTTACGGTTCATACGTTTTTTCAAAATCGAGGATAAAGTTAGCCAAAATTATTGGATTTTACCGTAAAAATAAGCTGTAAATGCAAAAAAAGAGGAAAAAGCATGAGGGATGTTCCAAAAAAAGACGTATATTTGCAACGCTAAATTAAAAACGCGGACTAAAAATCAATAGAAAGTCCCCATTTCAATAGTTCGAATCTGACCGATTCAAATTCAATTAAAATCATTTTTAACTAAGCACAACAGGCAGAAACTGTGCCCGTATTGGGTTTATTAGATACTGTTTAGCGTGCGCATATTATATCTGCATGACAAATTATACCAAAATAGAGTTGGAAAACATGACTCTGGAACAGGTACAGGAAGTGGCAAAGGAACTGGGTGTTTCTTTCTCTAATTCCACAGAAAAAGGATCACTGGTTTACCAGGTTTTAGATGCTCAGGCCGAAAAGGCTGCATCCAATTCAACGGCTGCCCCTGCTCCTGCACGACGCAAGCGCATTGTAAAGACTGTTGAGAAAGTCAGAACAGTCAATGCACAGGGTACTACCATCTCTGCTGCCAAACCGGTTGAGAAGCCAGTAGCCAAGGCTCCTGAGGCTCCCGCTCCTGAGGCACCTAAGGCCGAGCCTGTTGAGGCTAAGCCTGCGCGCACCAGGAAAAAGGAGACCAAAGAGGAAGCTGATGCTCCAAAGGCTGAGAAGAAACCGGCAAAGGCTGCTGCCAAGCCTGCTCCAAAGCGTGCTCCAAAGGCTAAGAAAGCCGAGGAGAAGACCGAGGAACTGGCAGCTACCGTAGCTGAAATCAAGGCTGAGGAACCAGTTAAGGCTGCACCTGTTGCAGAACCTGCTAAGGTAGAGACACCAGCAGAGGCTCCAGTAGAGAATGTGATAGAAACACCTGCTCCACAGCCAATTGAGCAACCGGTTGAAACCGCTCAGCCTGCAGAAGCTCCTGCTGCCATGAATCAGAGCGATTTCATTCCTATTGAGGAGATTCGTGTTACTCCGGAAAGAACCCAGATGAACCGTGAATTGGCCAACCGACTGAACAAGAAGTATGCGGCCAACACTATCCCTCAGGCTCCAAAACCAGAGCAGCGCCCTGAGCCAAAGCCTGTTAAGGAAGAGAAGAAGGTGTACGATTTCAGCAATATCATCAAGGGTAAGGGTGTTCTGGAAACCCTGAATGAGGGTTACGGATTCCTGCGTTCCAGCGATTACAACTACCTCAGTTCTCCGGATGATATCTATGTCAGCTCCTCACAAATCAAGCTGTACGGTTTGAAGACTGGTGATGTGGTGGAAGGTTCCATCCGTCCTCCACGCGATGGTGAGAAGTACTTCCCATTGGTAAAGGTGGAGCGCATCAACGGACTGAATCCTGAGCGTGTGCGCGACCGTATTCCATTCGAGCACCTTACTCCATTGTTCCCTGAGGAAAAGTTCAATCTCTGTGTATATCCTCGTCCTAACCTTTCAGCCCGTGTGGTAGACCTGTTCTCACCTATCGGTAAGGGTCAGCGTGGATTGATTGTGGCTCAGCCTAAAACCGGTAAGACCATTCTGATGAAGGACATTGCCAATGCCATTGCAGCCAATCATCCAGAGGCTTATCTGATTATGCTGCTGATTGATGAGCGTCCTGAGGAGGTTACCGATATGGCTCGTACCGTTAATGCCGAGGTTATCGCATCTACATTCGATGAGCCTGCAGAGCGCCATGTGAAGATTGCCAATATCGTGTTGGAGAAGGCAAAACGTATGGTGGAGTGCGGTCATGATGTAGTGATTTTCCTGGATAGTATCACCCGTCTGGCACGTGCCTATAATACCGTTTCTCCTGCCAGTGGTAAGGTGCTTTCAGGTGGTGTGGATGCCAATGCACTTCAGAAGCCAAAGCGTTTCTTCGGTGCTGCGCGTAACATCGAGAACGGTGGTTCGCTGACCATTATCGCAACCGCTCTGACCGATACCGGTAGTAAGATGGATGATGTCATCTTCGAGGAGTTCAAGGGTACCGGCAACATGGAGCTTCAGTTGGACCGTGGTTTGGCCAACAAGCGTATCTTCCCAGCGGTTAATATTGTGGCCAGCAGCACCAGACGTGATGATCTGCTGCACGACCAGTTCACCCTGGATAAGATGTGGATCCTGCGCAAGTTCCTGACCGATATGAACCCTATCGAGGCCATGAACTTTGTTCACGACCGTCTGGAGCAGTCGCGCACCAATGAGGAGTTCTTAATGAGTATGAATCAATAATAATTGACAATTGAAAATTGACAATTGATAATTAATAATTATGGCAAGTATTGATACTTTGTGCGTTCAGGCAGGTTACACCCCAAAGAACGGTGAACCACGCCAAATTCCTATTGTTCAGAGCACTACATTCAAGTACGACACCTCTGAGGATATGGGAAAACTGTTTGATCTGGAGGCTTCCGGTTATTTCTACACCCGCCTGCAGAACCCAACCAATGATTATGTAGCCGCTAAGATTGCCGCTTTGGAAGGCGGTTGTGCAGCTATGCTGACCTCATCAGGCCAGGCTGCCAATTTCTTTGCGCTGTTCAATATCTGTGAGTGTGGCAGCCACATTGTGGCCAGCAGCAGTATCTATGGTGGTACATTCAACCTTATCTCGGTTACCATGGCCAAGATGGGTATCGGTGTTACCTTCGTATCTCCTACCGCTTCTGAGGAGGAGCTGGATGCGGCATTCCAGGACAACACCCGTGCCATGTTTGGTGAGACTATCGCCAATCC
>JAZQPA010000023.1:0-1786 GCA_045628125.1 Bacteroidaceae bacterium | reverse complement strand
CAAATCCTTGTAAAAAAGTTTCTCAGGCACCTTGCCCGTCAGGTCGTTGTTGTGCAGATAGCGCTCGTCCTTCTCGGAAACGCCCACTACCTTAAAATCGCCTCGCTTGATGCGGGCCACTACCTCGCCTAAATGTCCGTGGGTAACTCCGGCTACTGCCAGTCTCAGGGGCTCACTGTTGCTCTGTGCCATAGCAGGCAGAGCGAAAATGCAGGCGATAATCGCCAGAATGAAATGTTTCATCGTGATTTTACAGTTTAGTTTATTGTAACGGCAAAAGTAATACATTTTCCGGATTCGGGCAAAAAGACAGGGCCGGAAGTTGCGGTTTAAACTAAAGTTTAAGGGGATATGTTCTTCTATCCCGGAAAAAAGTTGTAACTTCGCGCCCAAATTGTAAATTTATGGGTAGAAAGAAAAATGAGCTTCCATTGTTGGAGAAAATCCTCATCACCGATGTGGCTGCCGAGGGTAAGGCGCTGGCCAGAGTAAACGACCTGGTGGTGTTTGTACCTTATGTGGTGCCTGGCGATGTGGTGGACCTGCAGGTGAAGCGCAAGAAGCACAGCTATGCCGAGGCTGTGGCTGTCCGTTTCCACGAGTATTCACCAAAGCGTGCGGTTCCGTTCTGCAAGCATTACGGTGTGTGTGGCGGCTGTAAATGGCAGGTGCTGCCTTACGAGGAGCAGATTAAATACAAGCAGAAGCAGATTGTGGACAACCTGACCCGCATCGGTAAGGTGGAACTGCCTGAGATTACTCCAATCCTGGGTTCGGAAAAGACTCAATTTTACCGCAATAAACTGGAATTCACCTTCAGCAACAAGCGTTGGCTGACCGAGGAGGAGGTGAAGAACGATGTGAAGTACGACCAGATGAATGCGGTGGGTTTCCATATTCCTAACGCGTTCGACAAAGTGCTGGCTATCGATGAGTGCTGGCTGCAGACTCCGCTGAGCAACGAGATCCGCAATGCCATCCGTGACTATGCCTACGAGCACGACCTGGTGTTCTATAACCTTCGCACCAACGAGGGATTGCTGCGTAACATGATGATCCGTACCAGCAATACGGGCGACCTGATGGTGCTGCTGCAGTTGCGCATCGAGAACGATGCCGACCAGAAGCAGGCTGAGGCTCTGCTGCAGTTCGTAGGGGATAAGTTCCCTGAAATCACCTCGTTGCTGTATGTGAACAACCAGAAGTGTAACGATACCATCAACGATCTGCCGGTGGTGACCTTCAAGGGCAAGGACTTCATCTACGAGGAGATGGAGGGCCTGAAGTTCAAGGTGGGACCGAAATCGTTCTATCAGACCAATACCGAGCAGGCTTACGAACTGTATAAGGTGGCACGCAACTTTGCGGGACTGACTGGAAATGAGCTGGTTTACGACCTGTACACCGGTACCGGTACCATTGCCAACTTTGTGAGCCGTCAGGCGCGTCAGGTGATCGGTATCGAGTATGTGCCTGAGGCTATCGAGGACGCAAAGGTAAACAGTCAGATCAACGGCATTGAGAATACCCTGTTCTTTGCGGGCGATATGAAGGACATGCTGACACAGGATTTCATCAATCAGTACGGCCGTCCTGATGTGATTATTACTGACCCTCCACGTGCCGGTATGCACCAGGATGTCATTGACGTACTGCTGTTTGCCGAGGCTCCACGCATCGTTTATGTGAGCTGTAATCCTGCCACTCAGGCACGCGACCTGCAGTTGCTGGATGTGAAGTACAAGGTAGTGGCTGTTCAGCCTGTGGATATGTTCCCTCATACCCA
>JAZQPA010000022.1:0-2976 GCA_045628125.1 Bacteroidaceae bacterium | reverse complement strand
TTTATTCATGACAAGATAATTGAGATTTGAGATTGAGATAAGAAAATACCGCCTGCAGATCCATGGGCAGCATCTTGTCCATCAGCACCTTCATCTCGTCCGCATCCCGGGCAATAATCTGCGGAATCATATACTGGTAATGGCTTCATGGCACGTTACCATTTATTGGTGTGAATCAATGATTCATCATATTTATCCTTAATGGCCACGGTCTCAGCAGGATAGCCAACAGCCATCATAGCCATGGGCACAATATGATCGGGAGTGCCCAGCAGTTCAGAGAGGAACTTTACTCTTCTCATCTGCGGGTAAGCTCCCATATACACTGCTCCCAACCGCATGGAATGAGCAGCCAGCAGCATGTTCTCCATGCACGCAGCACAATCCTGCACCCAATAGTTGCGCGCATCACCATCCAATGTCTTGCTCATATCCGCACACACCACAATCACCTGAGGAGCGCGCTCGGCAGCAGTGGCCGGTCCGATGTTATCGGTAATAGCTTTCTTAATAGCCGGATCATCCACCACGATAAAGTTCCAGGGACGCAAATCCACGGCCGATGGAGCCGCCATTCCGGCTCTCAAAATCTTATTGAGGGTAGCATCATCCAGTTTCTGGTCGGTGTATTGGCGAATACTCACACGGGTCATTATATTGTTCAGTACCACCTTTTCAGCCGAATCATTGCCGGATGGTGTTGACTGATTACAGGATAGAAAAGCCAGAGCCGAAACGGCTAAGGCCAGGATAGCAGCGAATTTCATAAATGCTATTATTTGGTTAGTGATTTGTTGAGATTACGGATAAGTGTCTTGTATAAACTTTTGTCTTTTCCTGCATAATAAATGGAATGATCCTCGTCCGTATAGTCCACCGGATATATGGTCAGTTGGGTACTATCAGGTAAGAATACGGCTACCAGATTCGAACAGAAAGGCATATCCTTGGTCCGGTAAGACACTACATAGCCAAAAGCATTGGCTTTAGGGTTTAGTCCGTTGTTGGTCTTGTCAATCACATTGATAATGCTTTCATTTTCAAGCAAGAAGTCGCCGACACTATCGGTTGCCGAACGCAGGTCCAAATCCATCCAATCAGTATTTGCCACATGAATTCTTGTGCCCCAATCCACGGAGAACTCCTCTACCTCCTGACTTTCGGAAAGATGGCTTTTAACCAGGTCGAGCACGGCTTGATCCTTGGCGTTCAGGGGTTCAGCAGAAGGTGCACAGGCCACTAGAACAGACCCGCAAAAAGCGATGCCCAATGTCAATATTTTATTCATAGATATAAGTCAATAAAATATACATACTATTCGCGGAACAGTTACCGCTTAATGATGCAAATATACATTTTTTTTCCTATAAAACAATGCCAGATAATAAAAAAAACGTGCCATGTTGAACCGGTCCCCATGGCACGCGCGCTTCACAGAATGCCATAAGCCGTAAGCACTCCTGTGATAGCGGTGAGCAGTGCATTGATAATGATGCTCCATTTGTTTTTGCTATTCATAAAGGTTAGATTGTTGGTTTTGGAAAAATCTCGATAGTTTTCTCTTTCAGTCCGTTGTCCGTTGTCCGTGGTCTGTTGTCCAGCCGTAGGCTGATATAGTGCTCAATCCCAAATATGCTGCCAGCGTAGATTAAGATCTGTGCGAAGATGTACAATACCGAGTCATCAATTTCGCCGGGTGGTGGCAGGAATAAGGAGATGTAAGCTAGCAGGATGCCGGATGCTAGTAGTATCACTGCCGAAAAGTTTTTAGTTTTCATAAGTTTTCAATAGTATGTCATTCCGAACGAATGTGAGGAATCTTACCTCGCGAGGAAGCATACTTTAAAAGTATCCACTACTTATTTAGAAAGATTCTTCGCATTCGCTCAGAATGACATTATTGGGTCAGGATGACATTAATGAGTGGACATTACGGCGTTAGCCAAACGCAGGAGGGTTTTGGTTATCGCCGCCTCCCTGGTCAGTATTTCCGCCACTCTGGGTGCCACCGCCGCCTGTCTGCTGATTACCGCCCTGGTTCTGCTGAGTGTTGCCACCTCCAGTAGTGTCATCACCACCATCCGAAGGACCATTAGTAGGAGAGTCTGGATTATTCAAATCCACCACAGTCTCCCCAGCCTTAATTGCAGAAATCACAGCCTGCTGCGCCTTACGAGAAGCTACCAAGTTGAACTCAGCATCAGCAAGCAGGTTCTTAAATTCAGCACCGCACTCCCAATTCACATTCACCGCAGTGATGTTCTGTGCTGAGAACTTATCAGCAGATTCAGCACCCTTAGAAGCCAAGCTGACACTGAAGTCGCCCAAGTCACCGAGGCGAATCTTCTTGCCCTCCAGCAGCATCTCACGCATACAGTCCACTGCCATGTACAAGATAGCGCTGATATCAGCTCGTGAATAAACGCAACCATGGCTTGAAATGTGTCTTGCAAACTTCTCGATGTTCATCACGTCAGCGTACTGAGCCACAGCGTAGGCATTCTGCTTTTCGGTCTTTACCAAATCCAAATCTGCCTGAGCAGGAGTCTCGCCAGCCTTCTCAGCAGCCTTGATGCGTGATTTTGCCTGATTGATTTCGAACAGGTTGGCGTTCACGCTACGCATTACGATAGAATAGTTGATCATAGTTTTTAGTTTTAGCTTCGAGCTCTCAGCCGTGAGCCTTGAGCTCGGATAGTTTTTAGTTTTCTCTTGGGCTCACAGCTCGCAGCTCATTGCTCACAGCTCACAGCTTATAGTGCTTTTCTTATCCTGATTTTGGTCTTAACTTGCGACCGGCGCCTGCCTCAATTTATGACCGCCCTCGGGCATAAGTAGCGTCCTTTTCAAAGACATTGCAAAGTTACGGCTTTTGCCCTGCGTATATAATACTTGTCCCCTCACTCGCGTGTATGCTGTCCCCCTAGTTTGACTATGCGTGCGGTTTGTACCATAATTGAGATCTGAGATTTGAGA
>JAZQPA010000021.1:0-3887 GCA_045628125.1 Bacteroidaceae bacterium | reverse complement strand
CTCCTTGCCGTTCTTGGAATCCAGGTTACCGGTAGGCTCATCGGCCAGAATCAGCTTAGGGTTAGCCACACAGGCACGGGCAATGGCCACACGCTGCTGCTGTCCACCGGAGAGCTGCTGAGGGAAATGCTTGGCTCTGTGGCTGATGTTCATGCGCTTCATCATCTCAGTCACTTTCTCTTTACCCTCAGATGCAGAGATGTTCAGATAGCGCAATGGCAGTTCAATGTTGTCATATACGTTCAGCTCATCAATCAGGTTGAAACTCTGGAAAATGAAACCAATGTTTCCCTTGCGGAACTTGGTGCGCTCCTTCTCTTTAAGCTTGGCTACCTCGGTGTCACCGAAGAGATAGCTTCCCTCGGTAGGATTATCCAGTAAGCCCAAGATGTTCAAGAGGGTAGATTTACCACATCCAGAAGGACCCATGATGGCTACAAACTCGCCATCCTTGATTTCAAATGATACACCATTGAGTGCAGTAGTCTCAATTTCTTCCGTACGGAAGATTTTGCTAAGGTTAGATACATTAATCATAATCGTATTATTTTTTTATTATATTCTTTTACTATTTTTATTTGGACATCGCGTTTTATTCTGATTTAAGATTCTCCACCGGATTCAAGCTGGCTGTGTGGTAAGATTGAATCAAGCAAACACAGATCACGACTCCCATGGTGAACAGGAAGGTAGCTAGGAACATCCAGAAAGAAATACCCACTTTAGAGATTTCCGATTCCTGTAACATATTTCCCAGCATATAAGCCACCGGAAGACCTATCACATTGGCAATGAGCATAAACAGAGCATAGGAACGGGTGTTTCTAAATACCTCTGTCTGCGTAGAAGCTCCAAAAACCTTGCGCACGGAAATTTCATGCTTACGAATCTGCATGTTATAGGTACTGATGCCCAGAATGCCCAAGATGCTCAGCATCATCATGACCGCTAAATAAGACTGCATCAAATCCAGGTACGATTCCTCGTACTTCTTGCTCATTTCATAATATAAATCACGGACATATTCACAAGTTGAGGTCTTTCCTTTTCCACCATGTGCATTCATCACCTCATCTACCGTTTTCCTGATATCTGCCGAAACCTCTCTATGGTCACCTTTTGTTTTAAGAACCAGGTAAGTCTTCATTACTGCATTTCCTTCCTTCACTACGACCAAAGGAGTTTTCTGACTGCCAGATCCTATAGATAGAAATGTCTGAACAGTTCCACCCACCACATCCGCTTCCATCTGAGCCAGTTCTTCGGCTGTGATTTCTGCATCCGTCAGTCGCTCTTTCAAGTTGTCACTCAACCACACGGTAGATTTACCACGTAAGGTATAATCCTCTAATACCCTGAATCCCAACACATCAAAAGCCTTTGGGTCACATATCAGATAATTGACCCAGTTGTTCCTGATTTCATAACCATTATAGCAAAAACCCGGTAAAGCTTGAGCATAGCCCATGGACTGAACGTAGGATTTGCTAGCGAGTTCGTGATAGACCAGATCTGTCACATTCTCTTCTACATTGGGGAGCAAAACCGTATATACATCATCTATGTCGCAACCAAAGTCCATGACCTGGTTATGCTTGACCTGTGCCCACTGAAGAATGGTCACGAAGAGAAGAACCACAGTAAAGAAGCCCTGAACCACAATCAGTACCTTACTGATGAATTTCTTTTCCGACGCCTTGAACTCCCCCTTCACCACGTCAAGGGCTGTATATCGTGAAATGGTTCTGGCTGGAGCAATACCTGTCAAGACACCTAACATCAAGATAAGCAGCAGGTAGGCAAGACAAGCAAATGGCGAGAGCTGTATGGAATTCATGAGCGAGGTTTCCCTTGTCAGGAAAAGTATTCCACTCAGAAACTTGATGGAAACAAAGGCCAGTAACAAACCCCAGACGAAGCAAATGAATGTAAAGACCACATTCTCAGCAATAACTTTTCGCCAGATCTCCCATTTTGTAGAACCCAAAAGCCGCTTGGTAGCCATTTCCTTAGCTCGTCGGGTGGACATGGCCATGCTAAGATTGATATAATTCGTTATGGCAAAAAGCAGCAGCAGAGAAAGTGCAATGACAAGATAAAGCATGGCATTAGGATGAATTCCTGTCAAGGTAAGGAAGTTTTCAGAAAAAGCCAACTTATCATACCGTTCAAAACCAATATTGATGTACTCTGCCGTATCAAGGTGAAACTTAGAGGCTATGTTTGTGGAATCTTTCCACATTTTGTCTACTAGTTCTTCAACATCTTCCCCCTCTTTGAGGCGAACGAAGGTTGTGTTAAAGAACGTCGTGCTATTATAGTCTTGGCTATAGCTGAAAATCACATCTGTGTAAGGTATTTTTCTGCTATGGAATTCATCCAAGATACCGGTAACCACATAATCCTTTTCTAAGAATGTGACTGTCTTTCCCAACATATTTTCATCGGATAGTTTACTGGCAAATTCCTTGGAAATAATGATGCTGTTCTCCTTGACCAGTGATTCCATAGAACCTGACACCATGGTGACCGGAAAAAAATTCACAATATCCGGATTGCAGTGCATGGTTTTTGCCTCATATTTTTCACCGTTGTAAAGGATGTTTCTTACATTTTTGGCACCTGCAGAAACAAACTGTGTGGCAGCTTCCACTTCTGGATAAGTGTCTACCAAATACTGGTCCTCCGATTTAAAATCACCCAATTGTGATGTATGGACACCATAGATAGTCTTATACTGCGGATTATCATATTTCATCTGAAGGATTTCAACCATCAAGCTGACTGCCGGAATGGCAAAGGACAGCGCAATGCTGATTCCCAACACCTGAATGAGGGTCAGCGATTTATTTTTCCATAGGAATCTAAAATAACTTTTCATAGTGTATTTGTTTTTATTCTGATTTCAAATTATTTACCGGATTCTCCTTTGCTGCAGAAATGGTCCTCACGATGATGATGCCTAACGTAAGAACTGCCACAACTACAAAGGCGGCTATATAGAGCCAAGGTGAAACCTCCACCTGAGTGGTAAACTGCTCCAGCCACTGGCGAGTGACCATCATAGTTATAGGTGTGGCAATGACACAAGCAACGACAACCGTCAACACATACTGCTTGCAGAAAAGGCCTACGATGTCATTACCTTCTGCGCCAAGCACTTTACGTACAGCGTTTTCGTGACGACGATGCTCTGTCTCAAAGAGCACAATGCCGAACACTCCCATCAGTGCAATGATGATGGCAACGAGCGAGAAAAGACCGAAGATCTGCGACTGGCGCATGAAGCGGGCGTAGCGCTCTTCCAGCTCTGTATATACTGGCCAAGCATTCATTTCTTCGTCCAGCTGATATTCATCGACAATGGTTTTCTTCAGTTGAGCGATAAACGACCTTGGATCCACATTCGGCTCAGAGCGGACGATAAGATACCACAGATATTGATAGTCATTACCCACATTGGTGTATGCCTCTATGCCGTTCTCTGCCTTATCTGTAGCAGGTTTACTGTTGGTATTAGTGCAGAATCCTGCCAGTTTGTAATCATTGGCAGTCGAGATAAGCTCTTGTATTTTCTGCTCGTCACCAAAATCCTTCATGGCATCTTCAACAATCAGAGATCCTACATTACTATCTGTAAAACCTTCACCGGCAATGAGCGGAATACCCACTACATCCAGATAGTTTGGCAACACCTTGCGCACCTTAAGCGTAAGTGAAATATCGTCCTTTGCAACGGCATGGGCCATACCGGCATTGCCTGTAACCTGATTGCTGGATGCAGTAACCGCTTTCACACCTGTTATACCCTCAACCTTTGACTTGATTTCCGGCTTATAAAACGGAATACCAGCTACATAGAGATTTTCTTTATCGAAACCCAACTG
>JAZQPA010000020.1:0-2919 GCA_045628125.1 Bacteroidaceae bacterium | reverse complement strand
CTGGATTTTGCCAATACCGATGGTTTCAAGGGCACCAAGAAGGCTATCATCAAGGTGTTCGACCCTCAGGGAAATGCGGTAGCAGAACAGACCCAGAGCATCAGTTTCAATGGCAATGAGAGTACGGTTCAGGATGTTCAGATGGATTTGAGCGGTATTCAGTGCTGGAGTGCTGAGCAGCCTTACCTGTACACCATCCGTGTCATTCAGCAGAATGAGAACGGAAGCGAGGAGATGGCATTCAGCTCCAAGTATGGTTTCCGTGAGATGAAGATTCAGAACTCATTGCTGTACCTGAACGGCAAACGCCTGTTCCTGAAAGGTACCAACCGCCACGATACCGACCCTAAGTTGGGACGTGCCATTACTACCGACATCATGCTGAAGGATGTGCTGATGATGAAGCAAAATAACATCAACACCCTGAGAACCAGCCATTATCCTAATCATGAGAAGATGTATGCCATGCTGGATTACTACGGCATCTATACCGTTTGTGAGGCCGATTTGGAGGATCATCCTAACCAGACCATCAGCGATATGCCAAGTTGGATTCCTGCTTTCTGCGACCGTATAGAGCGCATGGTGACACGAGACCGCAACCATTCTGCCGTTATTATCTGGAGTATGGGTAATGAGGCGGGCGATGGTGCCAACTTCCAGTACTGCTACGAGACCAGCAAGCGTCTGGATCCAACCCGTCCTGTGCATTACGAGGGAACCCGTGGCGACAGCAAGTACGGTGGCGGACGATGGTCGGATTTCTACAGCCGTATGTATCCAAGCATCGATTGGGTTAAGGAAAACAGCAGTAATCTGGATAAACCGATGTTCCTGTGCGAGTATGCGCACGCCATGGGTAATGCCATCGGCAACCTGCAGGAGTATTGGGATGTGATTGAGAACAGCAACTCTACCGTTGGCGGTTGCATCTGGGACTGGGTGGATCAGGCCATCTATGACCCTCAGGAGATGAAGCAGGGCATTTACCGCCTGCACACCGGTTATGATTATCCGGGTCCTCATCAGGGCAACTTCTGCAGCAACGGTATCATTCCTGCTACCCGTGAGGAGAGTGCCAAGCTTAAGGAGGTGAAGGCTGTCTATGCCTACATCAAACTGAAGATGGATGAGGTGGACAAGAAAAACAATCAGGTTAATGTCACCTTAACCAACACCTATTTATATAATAACCTGGATGCCTATAAACTGGTTACTGAACTGGTGAAGAACGGTAGTGTGGTCAGCACTCAGCAGCAGGATCTGCCAAGTGTGGCTCCTGGCGAGAGTGTGAGTCTGCAGGTGGCTTTGCCGGAGACCAAACTGCTGAAGAGCGAGAAGACAGGCGAGGAGGTGCTGGTTACCTTCCGTGTGGTTCGTAAGGATGCCACCCTTTGGGCAGAAGCCGGACACGAGGAAGTGGTGAAACAGTTTGCCTTAACCCAGCGTGCACCTCTGACACAGTTGAAGAGCAGCAAGGAACCATTGGCCAGTCCATTGAGTCTGACCGAATACGATACCTTCCAGAGCAGTCACATCAGCGTGGGCATCGAGAACGAGACCGGCGAGCTTAAGAGCTTGATTCTGAACGGTAAGGAGGTGATGGGTAGTGGCCACAATTTCCTTTTCGACCCGTTCCGCTGGATTGAGAACGACCGCAAGGACGATACCACCAACGGTATGGAAGGAAGTAAGGCTGTCACCAGCCGCAAGGTGGAGAACAGCAATCTGGTGGTTCGCAGCAATCGTTTCGGTTCCAAGGCCGATACCGAGATAGCCTATACCATCTATCCTCAGGGCATTCTGGATGTGGAGGTTAGCTTTGTGCCTCATGCCGATGATCTGAGACGTGCCGGTATGGTGGTTTCCCTGAATCCCGAACTGAAGAACGTACAGTATTATGCCTTAGGCCCATGGGAGAACAACAGCGACCGTCATGACGGTATGGTAGCCCAGTGGTACACCACCAAGGTAGGTGAGATGGGAGGCGAGTACGTGAAGCCACAGACCATGGCAGGCCGTGAGCAACTCCGTGAGCTGATTCTGACCGATGATAACGGACAGGGCATCAGCATCAAGACTCAGGGTCAGGTAAGCTTCTCGTTGAACCCATATACCGATGAGCAGCTGATGAAGGCTCAGCACACTTGGGAACTGCAGCCACAGCCGTTCAACGTGCTGCATCTGGATGCTGCCGTTCGTGGTATCGGTAATGCTTCCTGCGGTCCGGATACCCTTCCGGAGTATTTCGTTCCGAACAAGCCATTGAGCTATAAAGTCAGAATCTCAGGATTATAATAAAAAAGAAGGGCGACCACAACGGCCGCCCTTTTTTATTATTTAGTCAGACTGTACAGATAACCTAACAGTGCCATCTTTCCTCGCATGGTCTCTCGGGGAGTGAACTGCAAATTTAAGAAATTTCTGTCATATCGTTTCACAACCTAAGGTAGAAATGCTTATATTTGCAAATGAAACACTGAATAACCTTTTAACCGAAAAGAATAGATATGGAATTTAAACCACAAGAGGGTATCACTGATGCCCGCCAGTTAGGCTATGGCAAATTCACCATTCTGGGAATCCAGCATCTGTTTGCCATGTTCGGTGCCACCATTCTGGTACCTGCACTTACGGGACTTCCCGTATCCACCACACTGTTGTTTGCCGGATTAGGCACCTTAGTCTTCCACCTCATTTCCAAGCGGATGGTACCCGCATTCCTGGGTTCCAGCTTTGCCTTTATCGGTGGTTACATGTCCGTTAAGCAGATGGGCATGGACTTGGGAATGAGCGAGACTTTAGCCTTGGGATATGCCAGCATGGGTGTGTTCTGTGCCGGCTTGTGCTATTTTATCATGGCTGCCCTGATCAAGGGCCTCGGCACCCATAAGGTGTTGCGCTGGTTCCCTCCTGTAG
>JAZQPA010000019.1:0-6134 GCA_045628125.1 Bacteroidaceae bacterium | reverse complement strand
ACATCCATTGCTGGCCTTACGCGCTGTCTGGTAATCTGCATCAGACCGAATTTGCTCAGTGGCAGAATGTTGTGCCTTGCACGGTCCTTCTGCATGTTCTGGCACATGCGCTCATACAGTGCCTGTCGGCTCTCGGCCTTGACCATATCAATAAAATCAACCACAATGATACCGCCCATATCTCGAAGACGCAATTGGCGGGCTAACTCATCTGCCGCACCCAAGTTTACCTCAAGGGCATTCTCTTCTTGCCCGTTCTCCTTGTTTGCTCTGTTGCCACTATTTACATCCACCACATGCATGGCTTCGGTATGTTCAATTATCAAATATGATCCGTGTCTGTAAGATACAGTCTTACCGAATGAAGCCTTGATTTGCTTGGTGACAGCAAAATTATCAAATATAGGCAACTGGCCGTTGTAGAGTTTTACAATTGGAACGCGTTCTGGGGCAATTAATGCCACATAATCCTTAATTAGATTATATTCCTGTTCATCATTCACATAAATGTTTTCATAAGACGGATTGAACAGGTCTCTCAGCAGTCCAACTGTACGGCTGGTCTCTTCGTAACACAATTTTGGCAATTTGCTCGCTTGCTGAGCATTGATCAGAGTATCATTCCAGTGTTTGAGTAAGATTTTCAGCTCGGCATCCAGTTCGGCAACTCTCTTTCCCTCAGCCACTGTGCGTACTATTACGCCTACATTCTTTGGCTTGATGCTTTGGATGAGTTGCTTTAGTCGGGTGCGCTCCTCAGCTGATTTAATTTTTCCAGATACAGAAACTTTATTATTAAAAGGCATCAACACCAGGTATCGTCCTGCAAACGATAACTCACTAGTCAAACGTGGGCCTTTGGTCGAAATGGGTTCCTTGACAATCTGAACCAGCACTTCCTGACCTTGCTGTAAAGTGTTCTGTACACTACCGTTTTTATCCAGTTCTGGCAATACGTTTGCTTTCTCGAACGGATAGAGTTTTTTCTTATCACTCAACACCTGTTTCAGATACTTCTGATAGGAGGCGAATTGTGGTCCTAAGTCTAAATAATGTAGGAATGCATCGCGTTCATAACCGACGTCCACAAAACATGCATTTAGGCCTGGCATCAGCTTCTTGATCCTGCCCAAATAAATGTTGCCTACAGAGAAGGATTCTGTACGTCCTTCTTTCTGGAGCTCTACCAGATTCTTGTCTTCAAGAAGAGCGATAGAAACTTCTTTAGGCTGAACATCTACAATTAACTCGCTTGTCATTTCTCAACCCTTTAATTTAAACTATAAAAAACAAACCCGCCTAGACGGGTTTGTTTTATGAACAGTCAAGCTTATTTGCTCTTATGTCTGTTCTTTCTCAGTCTTTTTTTACGCTTATGAGTCGCCATCTTGTGACGCTTATGCTTCTTTCCGTTTGGCATAGCTAAAAAAATTATAACGTTAATAATACTTTTACCGAATTTGTTTTCCTTTCCTTTCCCTGAAACAATATTTTGGTGTGCAAATTTATAACAATTTCAGCACGTGGTGAAATATTATCAAAATAAAATTTGAAAAAAACTATTTTATTCGATTAATCGGTGTATTTTTGCATCATAATGAAGAATAATATGAGTGAATTTACCATTAAATTAGTGGAATGGTATGGACTAAACGGGCGCGATTTGCCTTGGAGACACACCATTGACCCTTATATTATCTGGATTTCAGAGATTATCCTGCAGCAGACACGTGTGGCTCAGGGGTTGGATTATTTTCTCCGTTTCACCACACGTTTTCCTAATGTGTTTTCCTTGGCTTCTGCTTCCGATGATGAGGTGATGCGCTATTGGCAGGGACTGGGTTACTACAGTCGTGCACGTAATCTGCTTGAGGCTGCAAGGTCTATAGCCGAAAAAGGGGAGTTCCCCAAGGATTATCCATCTGTCCTAAAGTTAAAGGGTGTGGGGGAATATACTGCGGCTGCCATCTGCAGCATCGCTTATGGATTACCTCATGCTGTGGTGGATGGTAATGTGTATCGTGTACTATCTCGCTATTTCTGTATCGATACTCCTATAGATTCCACAAAAGGCAAGAAAGATTTCAATTGGCTGGCTCATGAGATGTTGGATCATCAGAATCCTGGCAGGTATAATCAAGCCATTATGGATTTTGGTGCAACAGTCTGCACACCCAAATCGCCTGCATGCGAGTCCTGTCCACTGAATGAGACCTGTATGGCCCTTATTAACCATAGGGTGGGAGAACTGCCAGTCAAGAGCCATAAGACCAAAGTCACCGACCGCTATTTTACTTATGTTTTGGTGAGAATAGGCGATTCGTTTCTGTTGCACCAACGCACCGGAAAGGATATCTGGCAGAATCTGTATGAATTTCCTCTTATCGAAACCACAGATGGTTTATTGTCTGACAGTCAGTTGGTAAGTACCTGCGAATGGCAGAATATTATGCATCTTTTTCAAGAAGTTAAGGCCGATTTTCACTGGCAGTCACTTTGCGAGGAAACCACTCATGTGTTATCGCACAGAAAGATACATGCCCGTTTTGTGGCCGTACAGGCAGATGCTGCCGATTTACCTTTAGCACCGGAGGGATTTTTATGGGTAAAACGCCAGAATTTGAAACAATATCCCGTTTCCCGATTAGTGTCTATATTCTTCGACATTTTTTTTCAAATTAATGACTAAAATATTGCTTAGGTAGAAAAAAGTCTATACCTTTGTGATGTTTAAAACTAAATATAGTATTAATGTCAGTAAACAAGGTTATTTTGATTGGTAACGTAGGAAAAGATCCGGAAATTCGTTACACAGACAACCACGTGGCTGTTGCCCAGTTCCCATTGGCAACAACCGAGAGGGGTTATACCCTTCAGAACGGCACTCAGGTGCCAGATCGTACAGAATGGCACAACATTGTGCTTTGGAGAGGCTTAGCCGAAACCGTAGAGAAGTATGTACACAAAGGGGACAGAATTTATATCGAAGGTAAACTTCGTACCCGCAGTTACGACGACCAGAGCGGCCAGCGTCGTTACGTTACAGAGATTGTGGCTGACAACATGGAAATGTTAAGTTCACCAAACCGCTCGCAAACCGCCAGTTCACAGAATGCAGCAGCTGCTCCAGCGCAACCTGAAGAAAATCTGCCATTCTAATTGTCTAACTTAAAATCTGAGTTTTGGACTCGTCGTTTCCCGAAGGTATAATTACCTATTTACAAGAACATATAGTGATGAGTGCTCCTTCCACAGGAGCAGTCATCGCTATTATTTTAGCTATAATTTTATTAGGGGCTTCTGCTTTTGTCTCAGGTTCTGAAATCGCTTTCTTCTCATTAAGCCCCAATGATTTGAGAGATATCGAGGAAAGCGATAAATCTGCCGACGCCAAGATCCACCAGTTATTGGAATTCAAGGACAGGCTGTTAGCTACCATATTGATTTCCAACAATTTTGTCAATGTCACCATCATCATGCTTTGCAACTACTTTTTCGGTTCCGTTGTTCGGTTTATGGATGCCGAGTGGTTGGAGTTTGTGCTGATTTCTGTAATTTTGACTTTTTTGCTGTTGCTTTTTGGTGAGATTATGCCTAAAATTTTCTCAGCTCAGGCACCCTTGCGTTTCTGTCGTGTGGCAGCCCCATACATCTTGTTTTTGAGAAGAATCTTCTGGCATTTGGAAACTCTTCTGATGCGTTCCACTACCATTACTACTAAGGTTGTGCCAAAAGAGCACCATGCCATTTCTGTTGATGAATTGGAACAGGCTCTGGAACTGACCGATAAGAATGAGATTAGTGAGGAGCGCAACATGCTTCAGGGCATTATCCGTTTTGGAGATGAGTCGGTAAAGGATGTCATGACATCACGTTTGGATGTGGTGGATTTGGATATCCGCACCCCATATTCGCAGGTATTGAAATGTATTATTGATAATGTGTATTCCCGAATTCCAATATATCAGGGTACCCGCGATAATGTGAAGGGAATTCTGTATATCAAGGATTTGCTGCCACATCTGAACAAAGGTGATAATTTTCGTTGGCAGTCGCTTATCCGTCCTCCTTATTTTGTTCCAGAAACCAAGAAAATTGATGACCTGTTGCGTGATTTCCAGCACAATAAGGTACATATTGCCATTGTGGTGGATGAGTTTGGCGGTAATTCAGGTATCATTACTTTGGAGGATATTATTGAGGAGATTGTAGGCGAAATCAACGATGAGTTTGATGATGAGGAAAAGGCATTTGTCCGTCTCAGTCCTGATTCTTTCATGTTCGAGGCCAAGACCACCATTGCCGATTTTACCCGTTTGCTTCACCTGGATGCCGAGACTTTCGAGGAGGTGGAAGGAGAGGCCGATACCCTTGCTGGCTTGCTGCTGGAATTGAAGGGCGAGTTCCCTAAGCTTCACGAATGCTTGGATTACAACAATTTCAGGTTCGAGGTTATGGAACGTGACGATCGTAGAATCCTTAAGGTTAAAGTGACTATCAGACAGTAATCTCTCCAGCCAGAGAGGTTTGCATCAATTTACGGATAGCCTTATTATTGTAGCCTTCACCGATCAGGAACATCAGTTTGGTCAGTGCAGCCTCTACAGTTATGTCATGACCGCAGATCACACCGATGTTGCTCAGGTGAACACCGGTTTCATAGCGTTGCATCTCCACGGCACCGGTTGAGCACTGGGTTACATTCACCACGCTCAGTCCATTGTCAATGGCCTCCTTCAGGCAGTCCAGCAGCCATTTCTTCTGTGGGGCGTTACCGGAACCGAAAGTTCTCATTACCACACCTTTCAGTCCTGGTGTATTGAACAACTGTCTTACCTGAGTTTCCTGAATACCAGGGAAAAGGGAGAAGATGAACACGTCACGGCTCATGTTCAGATGCACGTTCAGCGGTTTCTCAGGAGTCTTTAGGAAATGATCCTCTGAGGCATAACGGATATGAATGTTGGCATGAGCTAAACTGGGGTAGTTGTTGCTGGCAAAAGCCTTGAAATATTCCGCACTAATCTTTGTTGTGCGGTTGCCTCTCATCAGTTGTGAGTCAAAGAACACACATACCTCCGGTACTCTTGCCAATCCGTTAGGCAGATAGTCCGATGCAATCTCAATGGCGGTAATCAGGTTTTCCTTTCCATCGGTTCTCAGTGTTCCGATAGGCAACTGGCTACCTGTCAGCACTACAGGCTTAGCTAAGTTCTCCAACATAAAACTTAGAGCAGATGCGGTATATGCCATGGTGTCGGTTCCGTGAAGCACCACAAAACCATCGTATCGCTGGTAATTGTAGTTTATGATACGTGCAATCTTCACCCAGTGGTCTGGAACCATGTCTGAAGAGTCGATAGGAGGGTTGAACTGGTAGGTGCCGATATTCAGATTGAACTGCTGCAGTTCTGGAACCTCATTCAGTAAGTGGTCAAAATCAAAGGGTTCCAGCGTACCGGTCTCCTTGTTTTCAACCATACCTATAGTACCACCCGTATAGATCAGCAATACGGAACGTTTCTTTAACATATAATTCATTTCTTCAATTTAACACAGGCCCAATTATCATCCTCCAGCTTGTCGATGAATGTCAGTCCCAATTCTTCGCCTTTTCCCTTTATCAGCGGAATATCCTCGGTATAGAAACCGCTCATGTACAGTGTGCCATTGGCATTCAGGCACTTCACATATTTCTCCATATCAGCCAACAGAATATTGCGATTGATATTGGCTAAAATCAGATCAAAATGCATGTCGTTCAGTAGGGTAGCATCACCAAGAAGAACCTCTGCATTATGCTGAATATTATTCAGTTTAAGGTTTTCAATGCTATTCTCTACACTCCATTCGTCAATATCAATAGCTACCAGACTCTCTGCGCCTCTCATCAGGGCAAGGATGCCAAGAATGCAGGTGCCACAACCCATGTCGAGCACTTTTTTCTGCTGGATATCATCGGTAAGCAACCGTTTCATCATCATGCCTGTAGTCTGATGATGACCGCTGCCGAATGCCAGTCTTGGGTTAATTTTGATATTGTATTTGGCTATTGGTACATCGGTATGATTTGAACCGTGAACCACACATTCATTGCCGATTATGATAGGCTGGAAGGAATTTTCTTCCCATTC
>JAZQPA010000018.1:0-3453 GCA_045628125.1 Bacteroidaceae bacterium | reverse complement strand
GTGGCTGTTCAGCCTGTGGATATGTTCCCTCATACCCAGCATGTGGAAAATGTAGTGTTGTTAGAGAAAAGATGAGTAGAAGAAACAATAGACCGAAACCGGATTACCTGATTGCGCGTAGCCAGAACCGCTATACGGATTACAATGTGCGCGAGGAGGCCGAGCTGTTGCCTTTCCTGATTGCCAAGGTGACCAACGGCAGCCGCCAGAAGGCCAAGTACCTGCTGACCAACCGCTGTGTGCTGATTGGCAAGAACATTGTAACCCAGTACAACTTCAAGTTGGAGCCGGGCATGGTGGTGCAGATCAGTAAGCAGAAGAACCATCACGAGTTCAAGCATCCGCAGTTGCAGATTCTGTACGAGGATGCGTATCTGATTGTGATTAAGAAGAAAGAGGGACTGCTGGCTGTGGCCACAGATACCCAGAAGGAGCGTACCGCTCAGCATATCCTGACCGATTACGTGCGCCGTTCCAACCCGAGAGGCCGTGTGTTTGTGGTGCACCGTCTGGACCGTGCCACCAGCGGTATCATGATGTTTGCCAAGGACGAGAAGACCCAGTACACCCTGCGTGACAACTGGCACCAGATTGTGTACGACCGCCGCTATGTGGCTGTGGTTGAGGGTGAGATGGAGCAGAACCAGGGTGTGGTGAGAAGCTATCTGTCCGACCACGGCATGCACGTGGTGAGCAACTTTGAGGATGACGGTACGGGCAAGTTGGCCGTAACTCATTTCCGCACTATCCGCCGCGGCAACGGCTGCTCGCTGGTGGAGCTGCAGCTGGAGACCGGCCGCAAGAACCAGATCCGTGTACACATGAAAGACCTGGGACACCTGATTGTGGGCGACCGCCGTTACGGTGCCATGAGCGACCCTCTGGGCCGTATGTGCCTGCATGCCTTCAAGTTGTGCTTCTATCATCCGGTAACCCGCGAGCGAATGCAGTTTGAGGAGGAATATCCTGCACGGTTTAAAGGACTGACGGTTGTGAATTCCAATTCACAACCGTAATTGACAATTGAAAATTGACAATTGAGAATTATTACAACTCATATATAGTATAATTAAAATGAAAAAGTTTAGACTTCTGGTTTCTATTTGCTTGATGGCCATGAGCATGGGAGCCTTCGCACAGGATGCTGCGGTGAAGAAAATGACAGAAATGGCTATTAACGAGAACAAGACTTGGGATTACCTGAGCACTCTGACAGGCCGTTTCGGTGGCCGTCTGTTGGGTTCTGACGCTTACGAGAACGCAGCAGCATGGCTGATTCACGAGTTCAACAAGTTGGGTATTGAGGCACACCTGGAAGAGGCAGGTGAGGTGCCAGTAGGTTTCAACCGTGGTCCTTGGTTCGGCCGCATGGTTGGTCCTGAGAGCATGAATCTGCACTTTGTAACCCCATCATGCACCAGCGGTACCCCAGGATTGGTTCGCGGTCATGTAGTTATCGAGCCTAACAGCGAGGCAGAGCTGGCTCGCATCAAGGGTAAGGTAAAGGGCGCTTGGGTACTGGTTGGCGGTACCAACTCTGGTTGGCCTATCTACCTGAACGCTAAGGAGGACAGCATCCGTGCTGAAATCAAGGCTAAGAACGCTAAGATCGAGGCTGAGAATGCAGAGATTATGGCTAAGGCACGTGCTAACGGTGGCCGTCCTGATCCAAGTCAGCTGAAGCAGGTAGAGACCCGTCCAGGTCTGTATGCCCGCGAGTTGCTGGAGCTGGGTGCTCTGGGTTTCATCCAGTCAGGTGAACTGCCATTGCGCGCTCTGTACGACCGTCCAATGATGAACGATATGAGCGTAACCTTCGATGATCTGCCAACTCACGCAGATATCAAGCTGGACGCTTCTCAGTATGCTGTTATATATAAAAAGGTGAAGAACTTTGAGGATGTACAGTTGGAGTTCGATATCCGCAACCACTTCAAGTTGGGTCCAATCAAGTACTACAACGTTGTAGCTACTATCCCTGGCTCAAAGTTCAAGGATGAGAAGATCATCATGAGCGGTCACCTGGATGCATTCGATTCTGCTACCGGTGCAGTAGACTGCGGTACCGGTATCGGCGCTATGCTGGGTGCAGCACACCTGATTGCTAAGAGCGGTGTGAAGCCAAAGCGTACCATCCAGTTCGTAGCATTCGCTGGTGAGGAGTTCGGTCTGCTGGGTGCTCAGGCATACGCTAAGACCCACGCTAAGGAGCTGGATAAGATTGTCAACCTGTTCAACCGTGACGGTGGTCCTACCGCTTGCACCGGTATCAGCGTTCCAGATGCATGGTATGACGATATGGTAAAGATCTGTGCTCCAATGAAGAACCTGTGGGACTTTGAGTTCACCGTAACCAAGTCTGGTCCTCGCCGTAAGGTTACCGCTATGGGTGGTACCGATGCTACCGTATTCGGCATGAAGGGTGTTCCTTGTGTTGAGCTGAAGAACGAGGATTACAAGGGCTATGGCTTTAACTATCAGGAGATTTGGCACACCGAGAATGACTACCTGAACAAGTCATTCCAGGATTATATGGAACAGGCTGCTGCTGCAACTGCTATCGTAGCTGCAGGTATGGCTAACCTGGATAAGGCTCTGCCACGTGAGGGCGTTTACGAGAAGTAATTTGCATGTTTTTTACAAGAGTAAAGAAGAATTGGAAGGTTCCAAAAGGACAGCCGCTGACTGAACTGGACAAGAAAGTCCTGTCGTTCCAGAACAGAGGCTGCCTGGTGCCTACCAAAGACATTATACTTAATGAATACCAGATTGATGGCATCCGCAAGAGCGGTGTCATCAATACCGGTGTTCTGGATATGGTCACACGCGAGATTCATGCGGGCATGAGTACCGCAGCACTGGACAAGCTGGTGTATGAGTATACCTGTGACCATGGGGCTATTCCTGCCGATCTGGGTTACGGAGGTTTCCCCAAGAGTTGCTGTATCAGCATAAACGATGTGGTTTGCCATGGCGTACCATCGGATAATGAATACATTGAGGACGGTGATATCGTGAATGTAGATGTTAGCACCATCCTGAATGGTTATTACAGCGATGCCAGCCGCATGTTTATGATAGGCGATGTGGCTCCTAATGCCCGCCGCCTGGTGGAGGTGACCAAGGAGTGCCTGAAAGTGGGCATGGAGGCTGCCAAGCCATGGGGCTTTGTGGGCGACATAGGCCATGCCATAGAGAAGCATGCCAAGAAAAATGGTTACAGTGTGGTTCGGGAGTACTGCGGACACGGAGTGGGACTGGAGTTCCACCTGGACCCTGAGGTGTGCCACTTCGGCCACAAGGGTACCGGCATGCTGCTGGTTCCGGGCATGTGCTTCACCATCGAACCGATGATTAACGAGGGAGGACCCGACATCTGCGACGATGCCGAGGACGAGACAGGCTGGGTGGTTCTGACCGAGGACGGATCGCTGAGCGCCCAGTGGGAACACA
>JAZQPA010000017.1:0-12526 GCA_045628125.1 Bacteroidaceae bacterium | reverse complement strand
ATTTTTGAATCTGCAAGCATATCACAAGAAAAATATGCAGAAAATACCCGATTTTTTAGGTTTCATGACTATTATCAAGAACATCACCTTATAATATATGACAATCCGGAGGGAAAAATACCGGCCGTACCCGTCTTCCATGATGACCGGCTCATTCCGCTTCTGCGGAAAGATTCAGCCTTCTTAGTAGACGCCACTGTTCCGCAGGCACGGAAGAAAACGTCCGCGGATACGGAAACATGCAGTCACTTAAGTAACGGCTTACGTATCCGTAAGTGAAATGAAGCACAGATTCTCACGTGGGAAAAGATTAAATCCGCAAAATGGCCAACCTTCCACTAAATCGCTATAGACTTTTGGTTTTCATCGACTTAAACTAGTGGAGGGTTTGTTCCAACCTTCCACTAACCCTCCACTAAGGTTCCACCAGGGTTCCACTAAAATCGGGATTCATATCAGATTAATTCCTCATTTTGTTCCCAGTATTTTGGCAGCATACCCACGAAAAATAATCTGTACCGCCCCACCAGGAACCGGCTGCCAGAATTTAATAAAGTCAGATAATTCTGCTTCTTCCACTCTCAAGGGCTGCCCCATACCAAAATCCACATCATGGGCAGGAAGTGACAATTGGTTGTTAATAGCAATAAGCTGTGGATTAGGACCATTCATCTGACTTGGATCGAAATAGTTGTAAGGAAGACGATAGTGTGACGCATGCTCTGTAAGACTCATGATTTCATCGTTTCTATCCTTCTTCATTGCTGCTCTTACATCATTCTGAATACAGATTGCCAAATCCTCCACCGTAAGCGAACGATTATAAGGACCAATTGGTTGAAGAGGTTGGGAGAAATTACCGAAGAAATTTTCAGGAACATTTTCTACCAACTTCCTTTTTTCCGATACCAACAATATGGAAAAGTCTTCCAAGTCGTGTTTCCATTCCAACAGTTTTTCAGAAGCAATAGCACAAAGCACGGCATTGGTTCCTACACCGGTTTTAGCCTTTAGTGAAACAATGTCTTCTTGTGTCACCTCAACAATCACCTGTTTCTTGATAGAAAAGCTTTTATAAGTATAATAAAGAGATTTTACAATCCTGGATAAAGTCATTTTTACCCAACCGGCATCAACAACCCGATGGAGTACTTCCTCTTTTGTCCATCGATCATAAGATGGAAGAACACTCTGATCTACCACCATCGGTATGATTGATTTTCCTCGGACTAACTCCCCCCACTGCTTTATCAGATTGTAGAAAGTGAAACCATCCATCAAGGCATGAGCCCCTTGAACCACTAATACATCTCCATCCTTGAGATGCAGCAACCAAGCTCGAATTGCTTTCACTCTACCAGACTTGAACCCTTTTATATCGTAATCAGGAACCAACTGATAAGGATTTTCTGAACATAAATGCGCAAAACATTCTTTTTCCCAGAAATCTACATCTGTCAAAGATTGGTCTTCATAAACAACCGATTTCAATTTCCGATCATAAGTGCCATTCAGTTGAGGATAATAGCTAATCAGCTGTACCAACGCATCTTTTAGAAGATGAAATGATGGCAATGACTTGAAAGTCCATGCACCTTTAATGGTCATAGACAGGCAAAACGAATCTAACCTTGATAATTTCCAATATTTGATCATCTTCCTAATTTAAACATTTCGTATTAAGTTCACCACACTAACTGCAAGTTTTTAGTGGAAGGTTAGTGGAGGGTTAGTGGAAGGTTAGTGGGAGGTCTAGCACAACCCTCCACTAATCTTTCACGATATTTATCAATAAATTACGACCGTTTAGTGGAAGGTTGGCTATTTTTATAGAAAAACGATTCCACATGGTCTGAATATGCGTTATACAAAACCCAGTTTCTGTATCTCACTCTCAAAATTTGGAGTGAACACCCCTTTTCCAAGATTTTCCTTAATTTCCTCCATCGTCCAAAAACGACCGCCATCAGTTTCTGCACTTGGAGTAACTACGCCATCATAAACGGTCTTAAAAGCAAAGACTAATTCACGCTCACGGGCCGACTCGAACACATAATGAGTTATCTGCTCCGGTTGGAAATCAGTGACACCCAATTCTTCCCTGACCTCTCTTCTGAGCGCACCATCCACATTCTCGCCGAAATCCACATGGCCACCTACGGCAGTATCCCATTTTCCTGGTTGGATGTCTTTCCACTCCGGACGCTTTTGCAAATACAGGGCACCACTGCTATTGAAGACATGCAGATGTACTACTGGATGTAACAGTTTACTGCCACTGTGGCACTCACCGCGGGTAGCCGCATCAAGGATGTTACCCTCTTCGTCAACAATAGGGAACAACTCTTCTGAATTATCTTTCTGTGTTGCAATCATAATCAAGGAATTAATAATGAAGAATCGCCATAACTCAGAAAACGGAAGTCATGTGCCAAAGCATAATCATAAATGGTCCTCCAATCACCCTTCACAAAAGCAGAAACCAGCAACAACAAGGTACTTTGTGGCTGATGGAAATTAGTAACCATGCGCTTTACAATATGATATGTGTATCCTGGCGCAATGATAATCTGTGTACTGCTATGCAGGACCTGAAGTTCATGCTGATTCATATAATCCAGCAATGCCTGAAGAGCCTCAACGGTTGAAGGATGTTCCGCACACTCGTAAGGCATCCACTGCGGAACATGCAGTTCCTCCTCTGAGGCATCGGGATGCAAGTTTGCCAGAATACCCATGTAATACAAACTTTCAAGCGTGCGCACACTAGTAGTTCCTACCGCAATGGCCTCACCCTGATGAGCTATCAGTTTCTCTATCGTGGTGCGATTCACGGCAATATGCTCGGTATGCATCTCGTGTCCTTCAATCTCTTTACTTTTTACCGGCTTGAACGTACCGGCACCCACGTGCAACGTAAGTTCCTCGCGTTCTATGCCATGCTCGTCCAATGCTTTCAGCACGTTTTCCGTGAAATGCAAGCCGGCTGTTGGAGCCGCAACACTGCCCTTTATCTTGGAATATACCGTCTGATAAGTCTTTTTGTCGCTCTCTTGAGTTTCACGATTCAAATATGGAGGAATTGGCAATTCACCAACAGCATCCAGCACCTCTGCCCAAGTAGGAAGTGGATTCTCATTATTCAACACCCACTCCCAAGTGAAATCCATCCGGAAACTGGTCCCAAGATTTTCACCTCGCACCACACTAAGCACCAGATTCTGTCCGCAAGGCATCTGAATGGTTCGATGAAGGGCTCCTTCTTTCCATTTCTTCAAATTACCAACCAGACACAACCAGCTGCATTGACCCTGTTGCTGGAACATCAAAGCATAATCACTTGGCGCAAAGGGTTCCAGACAGAACACCTCAATCAAGGCTCCAGTTTCCTTGCGGAAATGAAGACGGGCCTGAATAACCTTTGTATTATTGAACACCATCAATGCTCCTTTGGGCAGGTAGGAAGGCAATGAGGTAAAAGTATCTTCCTGTACACTACCTTCTCTGTAAATCAACAGTTTAGACTGGTCACGCTGTGTCAAAGGAAACTTGGCAATGCGTTCATCTGGCAGCGGATAGTTGTAATCAGCTATCTGTATATGTTTTGGATCGGTCATGATTTAATATTTTACAATGCAAAGGTACGTTATTTATCCGAATCACAGGCGCGTTGCCCGAAGAATCTCACGCTTTCCTCCCGGAGGCCCAGGCAATCGCTCAACCTGATATCCTGCACTTTGCAACATTCGCCGGACTACTCCCTTGGCACAATATGTGGTCAGTATACCGCCTGGAGCCGTGTGTGCAAACAATCGGTCAAATAATTCCTGGCTCCACATCTCTGGTTGCTTCTCTGGAGCAAAAGCATCAAAATAGATCACATCATACACTTCTGTAAATTGAAAAGACGTGTAATCCACGTTTATTTTCTGTAGTTGGAAATGAGGAGTGACAGAAACAGAAGTGCCCCAAACAGCTTCATGCAGAGCGTAATACCAGGTAGAATGCAGCGAGTCAATCTCTTCAGGATACCCCAACTGACGAATCATATTCATATCCAACGGATACAATTCCAGTGTGGTATAAAGAAGGTCTCGTCCCGTCATTTCTGCCTCAAGAAGGGAGAGGAAAGCATTAAGGCCGGTTCCGAATCCTATCTCCAGCACTTTAGGTTCCGGCACATTACAGTGCCGCAAGCCCATATCGATAAAAATATGGCGGGATTCGGTCAAAGCACCTTTTATACTATGGTAATGTTCGTCCATCTCAGGCAGATAAAGCGTATTACTGCCATCCTGTGTTTCCTGTATCACTAATTGATGTCTCATTCTGTAGAATTTGTGCGAAATTACAACTATTTCCGAAAAGAATCAAACGGAACACACGGGATTTCCAGAAATGTTTGGCAACCCAAACAGAATGCACTATCTTTGCGTCACTAATTAATAGAATCATGGAAGATAAAGAATTCTTGAATCAATATTTGGAGACCTACGAGCGTAACCTTACCCAAAATATGCTGCGCTACTGTACTTCGGCAGGATACCTGGATGGGAAACTGCTGGAAACTCCTGACTTAGGAGACAAATGGGAAAGCATAGCCACTCCTTACATGGGCGATGCCATGAAAGAAATCGTCAAATATCCGGCAGTTGCTTTGGGTTGGATAATGTATGTGGGCATGGCAATGGCCACTTTCTGGGATGGCAACTGGGAAGAATACGCCAACAGGAGCAACATTTATGAGGAATTACGTGACCTGCGGGGGTTCGATTATATGGACGAAGCCATCCGTGATGAGATATTAGGATTATCTGGTGATGATTACCAAAAGTGCGAGGATTTGGTTCGCGGATGCAGTAACCAGGTTTTAAATGCGATTTATCATGAAAAGATTGCTCCGCAAAGTGCCATGGCTTTTCATGTCTATGTGTGCAGTATCCGGGTTCTGTACACAATTGGAATTGCCGTCCAACTCAAAAAACTGGGATACAAATTTGAGAAAGTATAAAAAAAGAACCGGAAATAATCCGGTTCTTTTTTTTACTTTGTATACCATAACGGTCCATTACCATGGCCTAGTCTTAGTTCTTTTCCTCCTTCTATTGCCTTGTCCATATAAACCTTTGCATACCTGACAGCCTCAGCAAGTGCATATCCTTTAGCCAGATAAGAAGCTATGGCAGAAGATAATGTGCACCCGGTTCCATGCAGATTGTTTGTATCGATTCGTTGTGACACATACGTCTCATAACGGTTTTCATCTGCCAGATAAAGTACATCCTTCATCTCCTCTCCCTCAGCATGGCCACCCTTGACAAGAAGATTGCAAGTTGGGCAACCTTTCAGCTCAAGCAATGCCTGCTCCGGCAGATTTGGAGTCACTAAAGTGCAGAGTGGTATCAGTTCACGGATTACATAATCAATACAATCGGATTGCATCAATGGTGTGCCACTGGTGGAGACCATTACCGGATCATAAACCACAGGAAGGATCTGTCTTTGGCGAAACTCCTTCACCACCCTAACAATTGACTCTGCTACAGATTGGTTAGGAATCATACCGATCTTTATGGCTTTTACTGCCATATCGGATAGCACGGAACACATTTGTGACTCCACCACTCCTGCAGACACAGGAGCAACACCTTGCACCCCCATCGTATTCTGACTGGTTACAGCCGTAATACAAGTAGTACCATAGCAACCGCAATTTGTCATGGTCTTCAGGTCCTGCTGAATACCAGCACCGGCAGAAGAATCGCTTCCCGCTACACTCATCACCACAGGAAGAGGAGTGGATTTCCATGCATCACCCAGCACCAGCACGCCACCAAAACCATAGGTCAGCACATCTTTCACATTCTCACGGCAAATGCCACCTAAAGCCATCACACGCTCATCAATAATGCCTTGTTTTTGAGCTCTTGACAGCACCTCGGAAGTAAATGCGGAACAATATCCCTTTTTGGAGATAGAATCGAAAATCGGGCTTAATGACAGATAAGCAAAAGGCTCTTTTTTCCTGTCTGCCAGTTCCTCCAGACTATGGCACGAAATTGACACGTCTCCTTTCCAATCGTCAGGTGCTGCAGGGTTACGGCGATTAAGGTGAATGCCACCCAAACGAAATTCATGCAGCAACTCAAAATGCTCATGAATAACGATACGGCCGTGATAAACAGCCGGTATGCCATTCAGCAGAGCACGGACCTCATCGGCTGTGCTATCGGGTTTGCGAAGATGCAAACGCTGTAACCCCGACTGAAACATCAGGATTATCCGCTCTGCCTCACCGGCAAAGAAGGTGGGTTGTGTGATGACAATATACTTCATTTAAACAAATCGAAAGAAGCGTCCCAATCTTTAAATACGGGTTCACGACCCAATGCTTTCAGACGTTGGGTAATAACAGTAGCCGTACGTTCGTCACTAACTGAAAACTGTTCCAATGCCTGAGGATAGGTATAATATCCACCCGGATTAGTCTTTGACTCTGCAGACATGGTCGTTACTCCCAGTGTTGCCATGTTGTCACGGATAACTTCCGGTTCACGGGTAGAATAACTGATATCCACATCGTGATCAAAGATACGCATGGCAAAAGTTGCCTGTGCCAACTCCTTGTCCGTCATATAACAATTAGGATGGAAGCCCTCATTCTGAGCAGGGCGCATACGAGGGAAATTCACACTATATTTGGTTCTCCAGTAATGTTTCTGCAGATAACGCAGATGGTAAGCCATCATGGTCACATCGGTACGCCAATCCTTCTCTAATCCGATCAGCACACCCATTCCGATGGAGTGAACTCCAGCCTGTCCCATTCGGTCAAAACCATTACAACGCCATTCAAAATCAGCTTTTTTACCCTTTGGATGATAGATATTATAGTTCTCCCGATGGTAAGTCTCCTGGAAACAGATTACGCCATTCATACCGTGAGTGCATAATTCCTTGTACTCATCGGTATCCAGGGGCATAACCTCAATCTTGATATTGGAAAAATATTTCTTGGCTATATCGATGGCTTTTGCCAGATAAGGCACACCTGCCTTAGCCGGATTCTCGCCAGTCACCAACAGAATATTCTCAAAGGGAGCCAACTGCTTGATGGCCTTATACTCATTTTCAATCTGCTCGGGTGTCAGGATGGTACGGGCCATCTTGTTCTGCACATGGAAACCACAGTACACGCATGAATTGGAGCAGGAATTGGTAATATACAAAGGGATGAACATCGACATGGTCTTTCCGAAACGTTCCTCTGTATATTTACGGGACAGTCGGGCCATCTGCTCCAGATAGGGCTCTGCTGCAGGCGAAAGTAACGCCATGAAATCCTCTACATCGCAATGCTCCTTGGCCAGAGCTCTGCGCACGTCATTGTCGGTCTTGGAGGCAATTTTCTGAGTCGTCTCGTCCCAATCGTATTTTTTTAATTCGTCTGAAAACATAATTTATCACTAATGAAAACTATCCTTTCTTAACCCTACAAGGCTGAAAGGAATATTCTTTCAATTCATTTATTGACGGATGTTCGCCACAAATCGGACATTCACCGTTTTTACCGAAATGGAGAGTTTGGAAGTTCATACCCAAAGCATCCACCATAAGCAGTTTGTCGGTCAGGAGGTCACCTACTCCAACCAGATACTTGATAGCCTCGGTAGCCTGAATAGACCCCATAATGCCCACCACACTACCCAGCACTCCCACTGTAGAGCAAGTTTCCACGGCATTCTCTGCCGGTGGTTCCGGAAAGATGCACCGGTAACAGGCCGTACCCGGAACATGAGTCATAACCTGAGCTCCATATTTCACCACGCCTCCTGCACAAAACGGTTTTCCAGCCATTACACAAGCATCATTCACCAAATACTTAGAGGCAAAGCTGTCGGTGCAGTCAATAATGAAATCATAACCGGAAATAAGTTCCAATGCATTATCCTTTGTTATGAAACAATCGTAGGTAACGACATTGACGTCAGGATTAATCTTCCGCATCTTCTCTGCAGCAGATTCCACCTTAAGCTTATTGATATCCTCGGTAAAATGGATAATCTGACGTTGCAGATTACTCATACTCACCACATCTGCGTCAGCAATGCCAATGACACCCACACCAGCAGCAGCCAGATAGAGTGCATTGGGAGAGCCAAGTCCACCCGCTCCGATCAGCAAGACCTTGCTGTTCAGAAGTTTCTCCTGACCTTCCTTGCCAAAACCTTCCAGCAATAAATGACGGCTGTATCTCATTATTTAATCTTTCTCAAATCGTGTGTCAGCTTTGCCGCACAGAAATTAGGACCGCACATGGTACAGTACTCACCATCGGTATGACCAGCCTCTTCAAAATACTGCAGAGACAGTTCTGGATCCAATGACAAGTGGAATTGGTCACGCCAACGGAAATCGAAGCGAGCCTTAGACAATGCATTATCACGCACATATGCACCCGGATGACCCTTAGCTAAATCGGCTGCATGAGCGGCAATTTTATAGGTAATTACACCTGTACGAACATCATCCTTGTTAGGCAATGCCAAATGCTCCTTTGGAGTAACGTAACACAACATGGCTGTTCCCAACCAACCGATCTGAGCTGCACCGATGGCCGAAGTGATATGGTCATAACCCGGAGCAATATCGGTTACCAATGGGCCCAAGGTATAGAATGGTGCCTCATGGCATTTCTCCAACTGGCGCTCCATATTCTCCTTAATCTTATGCATAGGCACATGACCGGGACCTTCAATGAATGCCTGAACATTTTTATCCCATGCTCTAAGCACCAACTCACCCATGGTATCCAATTCGGCAAACTGAGCAGCATCATTGGCATCGGCCGTACAACCTGGGCGTAAGCCGTCACCCAATGATAATGCCACATCATACTGAGCCACGATATCACAGATATCATCAAAATGTTCATACAGGAAGGATTCCTGATCGTGAATCAAACACCATTTAGACATGATACTACCGCCACGGCTCACGATACCGCATAGACGGCTATCAGCCAGATGAACATTATGACGACGGATACCGGCATGTATGGTGAAATAATCCACACCCTGTTCACACTGTTCAATCAAAGTATCCTTGAAGATTTCCCAATTCAAATCCTCCACTCTGCCGTTTACCTTCTCCAACGCCTGATATATAGGCACTGTACCTACTGGTACCGGACAGTTGCGCACAATCCATTCGCGGGTTTCATGAATATTGGCACCGGTAGACAGATCCATCAGTGTATCGCCACCCCATTTGCAGCTCCAAACAGCCTTGTCCACTTCTTCTTCGATGCTGGAAGTAGTAGCAGAATTACCGATATTGGTATTAATCTTTACCAAGAAGTTGCGGCCAATAATCATGGGTTCGCTTTCTGGATGATTGATATTTGCAGGCAAAACCGCACGTCCCCTGGCTATCTCATCACGTACAAATTCAGGAGTGATGTGTGATTCAATACCCAATTCCTCGCAGTTCATATTCTCGCGAATGGCTACATACTCCATTTCAGGAGTAATAATACCCGCTTTGGCATAAGCCATTTGGGTAATAGCCTTTCCTGCCTTGGCGCGGTAAGGCAACGCAATGTGTTCAAAACGAAGATGATCCAACGACTTATCAGCCAGTCGCATCTTACCGTATTCGCTGGTTACCTCAGTCAGTTGCTCCACATCACCACGTGAAAGTATCCACTCCTCACGCATGCGAGGTAAACCTTTCTTCAGGTCGATTTCAATGTTAGGGTCACTGAAAGGGCCGCTGGTATCGTAGATATATACCGGAGCGTTTGGTTCGGTATGAGGAACTCCACGCTCATTCTTTGTCACAGTTGGGGTCAGGTTTACCTTCTGCATGCCTACCTTTATATAAGGAAACATCTTTCCGGACATGTAAGCCTTTTCCCTCTTGGCATATGCTTTATTATCGTTTGGCATAATTCTTTATCGGATTAGTGTAAATAAATCAGTCATTCAAAAAAGCAGTCAATGGACTTGAAGCCTCAGCCTCAAAGCTATGAGCTACAGCACCTAAACCTGCCTCATAAGCACGGCGACCAGCAACAACAGCCTCCTTAAAGGCGATACCCATCTCAACCGGATTTCCGGCAACAGCGATTGCCGTATTCACCAGACAAGCTGAAGCACCCATCTCCATAGCTTCAGCAGCATGGCTTGGAGCACCGATTCCTGCATCCACCACTACAGGCACAGTTGCCTGTTCAATAATGATACGCAAGAAATCACGAGTCTGCAATCCCTTATTCGTACCGATTGGAGCACCCAAAGGCATAACAGTAGCAGCACCAGCCTCTTCCAGATGTTTGCAGAGGGTTGGGTCTGCCTGACAGTAAGGCAACACCACAAAACCCAGTTTTACCAACTGTTCAGTAGCCTTCAATGTCTCGACTGAATCAGGCAACAAATAGCGTGGATCTGGGTGAATTTCCAGTTTCAGCCAATTGGTTCCGAAAGCCTCGCGAGCCATCTGTGCAGCAAACACGGCTTCTTCGGCATTGCGCACACCACTGGTATTGGGCAGCAACTGAATTCTTGGATTCTGTACAATGTGACGCAGCAAATCGTCCTGCTTATCCTGCAGTTCGATACGTTTCATGGCCACAGTCACCATTTCTGTTTCAGATGCATCAATGGCCTGAGCCATCACATCATTGTTGTTAAATTTACCGGTGCCTAAAAACAGGCGGGAATTGAACTCCCTTCCGGCAATGACTAATTTTTCCATATTTGTGTTTTTTACTTTTTATTCGTTTAGCTCAGAATGACAACGAGGGATCTTTTCCTATCAATCCCAGGATTCGCCGGGTCTCCTCCACCGGATCATCAGCTTTTAAAATGGTACCAGATAGTGCTATTCCTGTCACACCGGTCTGCATAATCTCTGGAATATCAGTGGCTGTAATCCCTCCGATTGCAACAATAGGCAAAGGAATACCGGCTTGTCTCATCTGACTGGTGATGGCACGATATCCCTCCAAGCCTAAAACCGGAGACAGTTTCTCTTTAGTTGTGGTGAACCGGAAGGGACCGCAACCGATGTAATCTGCTCCTCTTTCATAATGCATCCGGATATCCTCGAAAGTATTGGCGGTTCCACCTATTATATACTCGGAGCCCAAAATACTTCGGGCCTCATCAACCGGCATATCGTTCTTCCCTAAATGAACGCCATCAGCACCTACTTCCCTGACCAATTCCACATGATCATCTAAAAGCAATACTGCATTGTACTGATCACACCATTCGCGCAACTGCCGTCCCACTGTCACGATCTCATCGGTTGGGGTATTTTTCATTCGCAACTGAATCCAACGGCAACCGCCTTCCAGAGCCAAACGGGCCGAATCCAGGTAAGAAATCGAATCGGTGTAATGCGTAATGAACTGAAGGTTTGAAATCTGATGCTTCATATCAACCTCCGAAAGCTGCTTTGATGACCACAATATTCTCACTTCCCTCCAAGGCTGTGTCAGCCCAATCGGCACGTGGAATCACTCTGTTATTCACAGCCAGAGCCACACCCTTTTCAGGCAGGTTCAATTGCTCCGCCAATTGCTGGATATTTGCAGCTTCGGTAGTAACTTCCTGATTATTAACTTTGATTTTCAAAGACATAAAAAAAGCCTCTTAATGATTACACATTCATCAAGAGGGGTACAATACCAACTTTATACATTCATTTTCATACGAAACAATCCACAAAATCCACCAATGGCAATTATTGCATCATGTCTCTCCCTTCGGCAGCATTACCTGCAATCAGGTTCAATGGGTATAAATCTCAGCCTCTCCACATGGAGCAGCACCCCTGTATGATGTTTATCCGTACAAAAGTAAGGTTTATTTTCTACAAATCAGTATTTTTTGCAGAGTTTAACATGAAAAAAGGGCCGACTTCTTTGAGCCGGCCCTAGTATCATTAAATACAAGTGTAACCACCGTCAACAGGAACCATAACGCCTGTTACATAGCTGCTTGCAGGTGAAGACAGGAACAAAGCTGCAGTATCCAACTCACCCTCAATACCGTAACGCTCCTCAGGGATAGCGTTCTTTGCATACTCCTGGAACCAAGGGCTATCCAGAGTCTCCTTAGTCAATGGAGTAACGAAATAACCTGGGCAAATAGAGTTACAGGTAATGCCATACTTACCCCACTCAGCAGCCAATGCACGAGTCATGTTCACAACACCACCCTTTGCTGCATGATAAGGAGAAGCAGGAGCAATCTTGTTACCTACCAAACCGTACATAGACGCGATGTTGATGATACGACCAAACTTCTGTGGGATCATAGCCATCTTAGCTACTGCGCGAGCTACCTTGAAAGAACCAAACAAGTCGATGTTCATCTCATTGGCAAACTGCTCATCGGTAATATCCTCTGCAGGAGCAACAGCACCAGTACCTGCCTTGTTAATCAGAATATCGATACGGCCAAAGTGATCCAAAGTCTCCTTTACCATAGCCTCAACCATCTCAGTATCGGTAATA
>JAZQPA010000016.1:0-2614 GCA_045628125.1 Bacteroidaceae bacterium | reverse complement strand
TTCAAGGGCCGTTGGGAGACCTTCGGAGGTGTGGATTATCAGTTGAACAAGATGGTGAAGCTGTCGCTCAATGTGGTGAACCTGCTGAATCAGAAGGGTGTGAGCGGTTCTATCGGTTCGGCAGATCTGATAGAGGATGCCTCTGGTTATGAGAACTATGTCATGGCGGGAACATTCATCCGCCCGTTTGCTACAGAATTGTCAGTCAAGGTAGATTTCTAAACCGCTCGTGTGTCAGGGGGGACTGGTCCCTGTCATGTTTTATAAATGAGTGTCAACTAGCTATTTCAAGTGCAAAACGTGACAGGTGCCTGCCCCCCTGACACAGAATACTTTCTTTATATTTAACTATTTGATGATTTCTATTTCAGAAATTATATGTAAATTTGCCCATTGATAGGTAAACCTGTATTTACAGATAGTATGAGAGAGTTATTGACCTGTTTGTTGCTTGGTTGTTCCATTTCTGCATCTGCCCAGATCAAGGGAAAGGTGACAGATGAGGCCGGTGTGCCCTTACCGGGTGCCAATCTGATATGGTTGGGCACTACCCAAGGCACTACAACGGGCGATGACGGAAAATTCAGTATCCGTAAACCGGGCAACTCCAGCCAGTTGGTGGTGAGTTATGTGGGGTTTGAGAACGATACCCTTCTGGTAGAAAGCAAGAACAAGCATTTGGATATCACGCTTAGGGAACAGATGATGGAAGGGGTGGAGATATCCGTCCGGAGAGTAGGTCTGACCAAGATGAAAGGCGTACTGAACGAGGACATGATTTCTACTACCGAACTGTTCCGCGCGGCTTGCTGCAACCTGGGTGAGAGTTTTACCACCAATCCGTCGGTGGATGTCAGCTATAACGATGCTGCTACCGGAGCCAAGCAGGTGAAACTGTTAGGCCTGTCGGGAACATACGTGCAGATGCTGACAGAGAATATCCCCAACTACCGGGGTGCCGCCTCTCCTTATGCTTTAGGATACATTCCCGGACCTTGGATGCAGAGTATTCAGGTCAGCAAGGGTGCGTCGTCGGTCAAGAACGGTTACGAAAGCATTACCGGTCAGATCAATGTGGAGTTCAAGAAGCCTCAGTCGGCCAATTCGCTGAACGTCAATCTGTACGGCAGTTCCAAGAGCAAGTTTGAGGCCAATCTGGATGCCAATATCAACCTGAAGAATAAGTGGAGCACGGGTGTTCTGGCGCACTATGAGGACAACTACAAGGATCATGATGAGAACGGAGACGGTTTCCTGGATACTCCGAAAATCAAGCAGGTGAATCTGCAGCACCGTTGGGCCTACATGGGCGACAGCTATATCTTCCAGGCCAGTGTGAAGGGCATGAAGGAAGACCGCACCAGTGGGCAAACCATGCACTCGCATGTACCGGGTGCTACCGCTTCAGGCAAGCCTCTGTATCAGATTGGTATTGAGACTGACCGTTATGAGGCGTTTGCCAAGAATGCCTTTGTTCTGAATAAAGAGCACAACACCAATGTGGCCTTGATTCTGTCGGGTTCACTTCATCAGCAGGATGCTACATTCGGACAGAAACTGTATCAGGTGGATCAGAAGAATTTCTATGCCTCGCTGATGTACGAGAGCGATCTGACCAAACAGCATGCGCTTTCGGCCGGAATTAGCCTGAATCATGATTATTACAAGCAGCATTTCACTGAGCAGGTGTCCAGCCCCTGGCAGATAAGCCGCGACCGTGAGACGGTTCCGGGAGCATACGCCCAATACACCTATAATTGGGAGGACAAACTGATTCTGATGGCAGGCATTCGTGCCGATCACAGCAACATATACGGTAATTTCGTCACTCCACGTGCCCATATCAAGTGGGCACCGAATGATATTATCAGCCTTCGTGCATCGGCAGGAAAAGGTTACCGCTCCGTTCACGCCCTGGCCGAGAACAATTACCTGTTGGCCAGCAGCCGTCGCCTGATTATCGATGACCTGAAGCAGGAGGAGGCTTGGAATTACGGTGCCAGTGCCGCACTGACCATACCTATCGCAGAGAGGAACCTGAACATCAATGCAGAGTATTATTACACGCATTTCATCAACCAGGCCGTTATCGATATGGATACCGATGCCCATGCGGTGCATTTCACCAATCTGGAGGGAAAATCCTATTCCCACACTTTCCAGATTGAGGCATCCTATCCTATATTCCAGGATTTTACACTGACTGCCGCATACCGACTGACCGATGTAAAGACCACTTACAACCATGTGCTGATGGAGCGTCCGCTGACCAATAAATACAAAGGGCTGGTAACCGCTTCGTATCAGACACCGCTGGGACTGTGGCAGTTTGATGTAACCTTGCAGTTGAACGGTGGCGGTCGCATGCCTGCACCTTATACGGCTGAAAACGGACAGCCGTCGTGGGATGCCCGTTACAAAGGCTTTGAGCAGCTGAGTGCCCAGGTAACCCGATGGTTCCGCTACTTTTCTGTTTATGTGGGAGGAGAGAACCTGACGGGATTCAAGCAGAAGAATCCGATTATCGGTGCTTCAGATCCATGGGGCAGCAGTTTTGATTCTACCATGGTATGGGGACCCGTTCATGGGGCCATGTTCTATGCAGGCATCCGTT
>JAZQPA010000015.1:0-2360 GCA_045628125.1 Bacteroidaceae bacterium | reverse complement strand
TTCTTTATCTTCTTGCTTTCCTCGTTCCATCCGGAGATAGGCACACTCAGCATCACGCCCAGCATACCGCCTGTGTGGCTGATTTTCTGCTCAATAGGTATCATCTGACCCTCTACCTGGGTGACACCCTTCATCTTCAGGTTGCCCATGGTGGAATACGAAGCTATACCTACCAGTGCCGGCATGTACTCGCCACGGGTCAGTTTAATCTGCTTCTCCTTGGCAGCAATGCCCTGACGCATCATGTTCACCTCGGGCAGTGCGGAGATGTCCTCATTCAATCCTTCCGGAGCGGTCACGGGAACCTCCACATCGGTAGGCACCACTTTGACATCCATGCCCAGGCCGATGGTATTGCTCAGCATCAGTCCGCACAGCTCGGCACCGGTCTGCGCCTTCTGTAGGTTGTACTCTATCTCGCTCTTCTTGGCCTCGATGCGGAGCAAGTCATTTCCTACGGCCATCTCGGCATCAACAGCCACCTTTACCTTATTATACAGGGCATCCATGTAGGTGACATAGGATTTCAGCATCTCCACCTTCTGCTGCACGGATACCAGCGACCAGTAGGCATTGTCCACATCGGCCAATACTTCCTGACGGGTCTTGCGCATATTCTCCAGAGCCACCTGACGGCCTATCTCGGCCAGATCATTTCCGGCGTGAATTCGGCCACCGGCATAGATGGTCTCCTGCAGGGTAAGACCGGCCGTGTACATGCCGTGCATCACCATGCGCATGCCCATCGTCTCGGTGGAATTGGTCTGGTAAAGGCTCATCACCGAAGCATCAACCGATGGCAGGTAGTTGATGAAAGCCACCTGTTTATCTATCTCGGCCTGCTGCTGTTTGTTGTCCATCACCTTCAGTTGCTCGTCGTGCTGAATGGCCATATCGCGGCACTGCTGCAACGACAGCTGGAGGGTTTCCTGAGCAGATGCCATAGCCCCAGAAAGCATCATGGCAACGAGTAATATATATTTTCTCATAGATCGGTACATTGTTTAATTAGCGCTTACCTCGACAGAAGGCTTGCGGACTTTATAGATAGCGGCATAGAACAGTGGCAGCAACAGCAGGGTGATGATGGTTCCTGCGGTCAGACCGCCCATGATACATACAGCCATGGAGTTATACATCGGATCGCTCAACAGTGGAGCCATACCCAGGATGGTGGTCAGTGATGCCATGACTACCGGACGCACACGGCTGACGGTGGCATTGAGCACGGCATCGTACGGATGCTGATGTTCTTCCTTATACAGTCGGGTAATCTCGTCCACCAGCACGATGGCGTTCTTCACCATCATACCTATCAGACCCTCCAAACCGATGATGGCCATGAAGGTGAATGGGATGCTCAGGCCCAACAGGGCTGGAACGATACCGCACATCACGAATGGGAAGCATACCAGGATGAGGAATACTTTCTTCCAACTGTTGAACAGCAGCAGCAGGATGCCGAAGATCATGAAGAAGGTCAGTGGCAGATAGTCCAGCAGACTGGTGATGGCCTCGCCACTGGTGTCCTGCTCGCCTACCCAACGGCGCTCGTAACCGTCTGGCAACGGGATGGCGTCGATGGCCTCCTGAATATCTGCAATGACCTTGGCAGGTGTGGCATCGTCACGGTTAGGATTGACGTCGCACTCGGCCTCGATGGCACGCTGTCCGTTGGTTCTCACTACTTTCAGCTCTTCCCATGCCAGTTTCACGCCATCGGTAACATTGCTCAACGGGGTGCTGCGGAACAGTCCGTTCTGCAACTCGCTGGCGCTGGTAGCACCGGTCATCAGGCCTTCTGCAGCCTTAGGATCGAGGTTGACATTAACAGTGCTCCATACCGGGATATCGTTCAAATCGGTAATCTTACTGCCATCGGCATTGCGCATGCGCAGGTTGATGAGTACCATCTCGTCATTATCGCTCAGCACACCGCAGGTCATTCCATCGGTAGCAGCCTGAAGGGCGCTGCCCACATCGCCACGCTGAATGCGGCTGCGCAGGGCATCCTGCTGGATGTAATCGGCTACCAGAATCTTGCCTTTTGGCTTCCAGTTGTTCTGTACGGAATAGGCATCCACGTAAGGGCTTTTGCGCATAATGTCCTCAGCCTGAGCGCTCAACTGACGCAGAACGGCAGGATCGGGACCGAAGAATTCCACCTCGATAGGATGGGATGTCTTGATGGAGAAGTTGTACTTCTTGCAACGGATGCTGGCATCGGGATACTGGGCACGCAACTGCTCACGAATCTGAGGGATAACCTTCTGCACGGTCTTGAAGTCCTTGCAGTCGATGGTCAGCTCGCCGTAGCTGCTGCCTCCGTTGGTCATTGGGCGTACCAGACAGTAATGGGC
>JAZQPA010000014.1:0-2772 GCA_045628125.1 Bacteroidaceae bacterium | reverse complement strand
GTATGAGATTAAGAGCTCTTTCCCAGATGCGGAGTGGCAAAAGAAATTCCGTGCCATGTATCCAGGCTCTACTAACCAGGAAGCATTCGATGCACATGCTGATATCTTCCGTGAGGCTGCTTTTGCTTGGCCTACCTATGCGTGGGGTAACTTGCAGAGTGCTCGTACCGAAGAAGGCAAGGGTCAAGGAAAAGTTTATATGTTCTTCTTTGACCAGGCTAAAGTCAATATGTTCCGTCGCGGACAGCAGACCGACCGCAAGTTCCTGACCATGCATGCCGGTGAGTTAGGCTATACCTTCGGCATGACCGGTGGTTTCGGCTTTGGTGGTCCAAGAGGTGTACAGCCTGATCCACGTGAGGAGGGTCTTACCCGTATGGTGTTCCAGTATTGGGTGAACTTCATCAAGAATGGTGATCCTAATATCTGTAGCGACGGGGCTAACCAGCTCCCTGCATGGACTCCTTATAAGAAAGGTACTGAGAGTGTGATGTATTTCCGTGACGGTGGTCATCTGGCCCCAGTTCAGAACCAGAAACAACTGAATTTGTGGGAGGAATACTTTAAGGCAATGCGTAAGTGAAAAATGGATTCAAGAATATGAAAAAGAGCATTATTTCTCTAATTCTGGGTTTTACCAGTACAATAATTTATGCCCAGCCTATGATGCGTCCTCAAGGACCAGAAAACGAATTCTCTGCTATTGAGGGAACAACTGCTTTCAGTTTTAACCTTCCCCGACAGCATGACATGAAGGCTCGTGCAGGACAAGGACCTGCTTTCTATGTCTTTCCTGATCAGAAAATGGATGAGAAGAGCGGGAAGACATATGTGGAAACCTTAGGCTTGGTAGACCTGGCTAAGAATTACGGTGGTGGCATCGTGCTAGTGAATCCTACAGGGGATAAGTGGGCGGCTGCCGACGTGAAAGCATTCCATGACCTGTTGAATAAGCGTGGACCTGCCACCAATGTGAAGGTATTGGGTTTTGGTAAGGGAGCAACATTCGTAAACCAGCAATTGGCCGCTGATGACATGACGGGTGTGATTGCAGGTCTTGTAGCCATAAATGGTGCTGCAGGAAAGACTTGTGCCCAGCCTGTTCCTGCGTATATTGCCGGAAAGGGTGCCGCTATTGCGGCTAAGCCTTATCAGAAAGTGAATGCTGCAGCTACTCCAGATCCATTATTGCAAGTGGTGGTCAATCCAAATGCCAAAGCCACAGAAGCAGAACTGGTTGCTGAGGCATGGGATAAGGTGCTGAGTGCCAACTACCGTTACAACAACCTTCACCGCACGTTCTATATGACACGCGGTATAGATAATCCAGAAGGAATCAAGAACTATGAGCTTGTTTCTTTCCCTATGTTTGATAAGTTGGGAATTCAGCGCAATATGGTAGAGTTCCCTATCGTGGATATGAACCGAGCTGGTGCTACTGCGGAGAATGCCCCTAAGTATCTCTGGTATGAATTTATTCCAGAGAAGGCACAGCATGCTCCTGCCAAGAGCGTTCCTTTGGTGGTGATTCTGCATGGTCATGGCAATGACCCTCGTACACAGAGTGAGACATCAGGCTTCGTAGAGTTGGCTGCAGAGGAGAACTTCATGGTTGTGGAGATGGAATGGCAAGGCAGTAACGGCTACATAGCCATGGGCTTAGACGGCATTGAAGGTGTCATTAATGTACTTCTCAAGAAATATCCTCAGCTGGATGCCTCACGCATCTATTGCGAAGGCCTTTCTGCCGGTGCTATGACCAGCAATATGTTAGGTGTGCGGAAGTCGCATCTGTTTGCTGCAGTAGCCGGTCATTCCGGTGGCATCTTCTCTGGAGATGGTACTGGCTATTATGGATATGGTGAAGAACCTATCATGGATGAGGCTAAGCAGAAGCGTGGTTTTGTGGAAGTTGGCTACTGTAATGTGTTTGGTACCGACGATGATACCATCCGTTTCTTTGATGAAACCAATTGGAAAGGTAATCCATACTTAAATGTTTGGCGTGTTTACCAGACCATTAACGGCATGGATGTCGTTGGTGATCTGGACTTCAGCAAGGATAAGACCTATGGCTTTACCTTGCAGGACCGTCAGCAAATTCACACTGGGAAGAGTGAGGATATTACTATTGAATATGGTCAGCTCTATAAGGGAGAGAAGCCACTCATCCGCCTGATGGCTATTAATGATTATGGACATTGGAATTTCAAGCCAGCCGCTCGTCTGATTTGGGATTTCTGGCGCCATTTTTCTCGTGATACAGAAACAAAGAAGCTCATTTACACAAAATAAGACAAATATAGTATGAAAAGTAAGTTGTGGCTATTGAGTGCCGGCTTTATCATTGCAGCTTGTCAGTCGGGTGGCATTGATAATGCTGCTACGCAGAAAACCTTGGCTGAGCTGCAGGAGAATTTCCAGAATCCTCCGCAGTATGCACGTACGCAGGTATGGTGGCATTGGATGAACGGAAACATTACCAAGGATGGCATTCAGAAGGACTTGGCGTGGATGAAGCGTATCGGTTTGGGTGGTTTCCACCATTTTGATGCGGCTTTAGGAACTCCTACGATTGTGGATCAGCGTTTGATCTATATGCACGATGACTGGAAAGATGCTTTTGCATATGCTACCCAGCAGGCAGATTCCTTAGGCTTGGAGATGACAGTAGCTTCTGCTCCGGGTTGGAGTGCTACAGGCGGACCTTGGGTTGAGCCTAAGGATGCCATGAAGAAACTAGTTTGGAAGGAGTCTATAGTAAAGGGTGGC
>JAZQPA010000013.1:0-7320 GCA_045628125.1 Bacteroidaceae bacterium | reverse complement strand
CGGACTGGTGGGTGTCTTTATCAATGGCTCATCGGGCGAGGGATATATGCTGTCCACAGAAGAGCGCATGAAACTGGCTGAAGCATGGGTAGCTGCTGTTCCTCAAGGCTTTAAGGTGATTGTTCATGTGGGCAGTTGCTGTGTAAAGGACAGCCGCTTGCTGGCCCAGCATGCACAGAAGATAGGTGCATGGGGCATCGGTGCCATGGCTCCTCCATTCCCAAAAATCGGACGCATTGAGGAACTGGTAAAGTACTGCGAGGAGATAGCTTCGGGTGCTCCTGAGTTGCCGTTCTACTTCTATCACATTCCTGCATTCAACGGTGCCTTCCTGCCTATGGTAAAGTTCCTGGAGGCAGTGGATGGCCGTATTCCTAACTTTGCGGGTATCAAATACCCCCTCGAGAGCATTTACGAGTATAACCAGTGCCGCCTGTATAAGGATGGCAAGTTTGATATGCTGCACGGTCAGGATGAGACCATTCTGCCCGAGTTGGCTATGGGCGGTGCCCAGGGCGGTATTGGTGGAACTACAAATTACAACGGCCGTGAGCTGGTGGGCATTATCGATGCCTGGAAGGCCGGCGACTTGGAATTGGCCCGTGAGCGTCAGAACTTTGCGCAGGAGGTCATCAATGTTATCTGCCATTTCCGTGGCAACATTGTAGCCGGTAAGCGTATCATGAAACTCATCGGATTGGATTTGGGCAAGAACCGTACCCCATTCCAGAACATGACCGACGAGGAAGAGGCACAGATTAAGAAGGAGCTGGAGGAGATTCACTTCTTTGAGCGTTGCAACCAATTCTAATGGACCATGGAAGATATCAGAAATTACCTGAGTAAGTGGGCAGACCGCTACCGTAAGGATTTGACCGAGAACATTTTGCCATTCTGGCTGAAATACGGAATGGACCCTGTGAACGGTGGCGTATATACTTGCGTGGATCGTGACGGAACCCTGATGGACACCACCAAATCGGTATGGTTCCAGGGTCGCTGCGGTTTCATCATGGCCTATGCCTACAATAATATTGAGCCGAATGCCGAATGGCTGAAAGCCAGCAAGAGTTGCATTGATTTCATTGAGGCTCATTGCTTTGACACCGATGGCCACATGTATTTCGAGGTGATGGCCGATGGAACTCCGTTGCGCAAGCGCCGTTACGTGTTTTCCGAGGGATTTGCAGCCATTGCCATGAGCGAGTATTCCATCGCATCGGGCGATAAGACCTATGCGGAAAAGGCACTCAAACTGTTCAATCACATTATATATATGCTGGAAACTCCGGGATTCCTGGAGGCCAAATACCTGCCTGCACAGCCATCGCAGGGCCACAGCATCACCATGATTCTGGTCAATACGGCATCCCGCATCCGTGCGGCCATCAATGACCCGTTGCTCACACAGCGCATTGATCAGTCCATCCATGCCCTGCGCACCTACTTCATGCACCCTGAGTTTAACGCGCTGCTGGAGATGGTGGGTCCTAACGGCGAGTTTATCGATAACATCAATGGCCGCCTGATCAATCCGGGACATTGCATCGAGACCAGCTGGTTCATTCTGGAGGAAAGCAAGAGCCGCGGATGGGATAAGGACTTGAACGACATGGCACTGACCATTCTGGACTGGTCGTACGAGTGGGGATGGGACAAGGAGTACGGTGGCATCATCAATTTCCGCGACTGCAAGGGATTCCCTCAGCAGGATTACAGCCAGGACATGAAGTTCTGGTGGCCGCAGACCGAGGCCATCATTGCCACCCTGTATGCTTATCAGGCCACAGGCGATGAGAAGTACCTGGAACTGCACAAGCAGATCAGCGACTGGACGTATGCGCATTTCCCTGATGAGCAGTATGGCGAGTGGTACGGATACCTGCACCGCGATGGCACTGTGGCACAGCCTGCCAAGGGTAATATCTTCAAGGGTCCGTTCCATGTGCCAAGAATGATGATCCGTTGCTATACACTGATTCAAGAAATACTTAATAAATAAGATGGAAACACAAATGACAAGAGAACAGGCGTTGGAACTGCTGAAGACCTATAATAAAGACCCGTTTCACATTCAGCATGCCTACACCGTAGAAGGCGTAATGCGCTGGTTTGCTGAGCAGTTAGGCTATGGCCAGGACGTAGAGTTCTGGGGCATGGTGGGCCTGCTGCACGATATCGATTTTGAGATGTACCCCGAGGAGCACTGCATCAAGGCACCCGAGTTGCTCCGTGCCGGAGGAGTAGGCGAGGAGATGATTCACGCCATCTGCAGCCATGCTTACGGCATGCATGTGGATGTAAAGCCCGAGCATCAGATGGAGAAGGTTCTGTTTGCCACCGACGAGTTGACCGGCTTGATTTGGGCCACCGCCCTGATGCGCCCTACCAAGAGCACCCAGGACATGGAGCTGAAATCGCTGAAGAAGAAGTATAAGACCAAGAACTTTGCTGCCGGTTGCTCGCGCGATGTGATTGAGAAGGGAGCCGAGATGCTGGGATGGGATTTGAACGACCTGCTTCAGCAGACTCTGGATGCCATGAAGGCCTGCGAGGAAAGTGTAAACACCCAAATGAGCGCCGAATGAAAAAGATCATCAATCCATGGGTAAAGAAAGCCGGATACAATTGCTACGGCTGTTGCCCGAACAATCCTTCCGGTTTGCACCTCAGTTTCTGGGAAGACGGTGATTATATCCTGACCAAATGGTGTCCGCAGCCCGATTGTCAGGGATGGATAGACACCCTGCATGGCGGAATCCAGTCGCTTCTGGTGGATGAGGTAGCCGGTTGGGTGGTAGTGCGCAAACTGCAGACCTCGGGAGTGACCAGCAAGATGGAGGTGCAGTACCTGAAGCCCATCTCCACGCTCGATCCTCAGCTCACCATCCGTGCCAAGATCGTCAAGCAGCTGCGCAACATCGCCTTTATCGAGGCCGAGATACTGAACTGCCGCGACGAGATCTGCACCAAGGCCACCCTCACTTATTTCTGTGCATCGCAGCAGAAAGCCCGCGAGGAGTTCCAGTTTGAGGGCTGTGAGGTGGAAGAATAATCAGTTGCTCAAAATACCACATTGATTGGACAAAATACATAAGTTGTAAGAAAAAAAGGAATGATTAATTTTACAGCGCCAAAAATCAAATGTATGAAAAAATCTAATCTATTACCTTTTACCTTATTCATGGTAGCATGTCAGTCGGCTCCTGAAGCCCCCAATGCTACAGTCCAGAATGCATATGACCCGATGCTGGATGCCAACAGCATTGTGGCATCGGTTCCGGGTACCGAGAAATGGGAAAGCTGCTACATGTGGCATCCCGGACAGTTGGCCGCATGGCAGCAGGCATGGAACCTGGCCAGCAGTAAGGCCCGCTGCATCCATGTGGGTTATCCCGGATCGTATTACAAGAAAAGTACCGACGCCTGGTTCAAGCGTCAGGTATCCTTTGATAAGGACACTTCGCTCAAATGGACCGGTTCGGGAACTGTTACCCTGACCGTTGACGGACAAAGTGTTGATGTTCAGCAGTCTTCATATACCGTTCCAGCCGGACAGCATGAGCTGGTATTCTATGTGCAGACCACCGATCATCTTCCGGCTCTGATGATTGACGGCCAGAATCCTGCCGATTGGCAGGCCAGCACCGATGGAACCACCTGGCATCTCACCGAGAGTGATGCCCGTTTCTGTTATGCCGATGTCTTGCCCGATGCCCGTCAGGAAGTGGGAGTGACGGTAGCTCCACGCTCGTATCTGGTGCAGGGAAATGCCACCGAGAAGAACGGCGTATTGACCATTCCACAGGGCAGTAGTGCCGTGGTGGATTTCTATTACCTGGAGTTGGGAAACATCAGTATGACTGCCCAGGGCGACGGTGAACTGGCCTTCACGGTTGGCGAGACCGTTCAGGAAGCCATGAATCAGGACCAGAAGCAGTTTGAGCAGTTTCCTATACCATCCATGAAAGTGAACGGACAGCAGCACCTGGAATTGCCTGAGAATGCCCTGCGTTACCTGAATATCCAGGCCGTAAGCGGCGACGTCCAGATCAGTGATATTCAGTTTACCACACTGATGTGGCCGGTACAGTTCCAGATGCAGTTCAACTGCGATGACCAGGAACTGAATCAGCTGTTCCAGGCCGGTGTTGCCACTCAGCATACCTGTATCCACAATTTCTATCTGGACGGTGTGAAGCGCGATTTCCTGCCATGGGCCATGGATGCTGTGGTGAGCAGCATGGGTGGTGACTATGCGTTTGGCGAGCAGCAGATTAGCCGCAACGGCATTTCCATCGCACTGATGCCCGAGAATGCCACACAGCAGGACTTGGGCGTGATTGACTATCCGCTGCATGCGCTCATCGGTTTGCGTCAGGAATACCTCCGCTATGGTGATCTGCGTACATCCCTGATGTTCCGCGACCGTATCGAGGGCCAGCTGTCCGTGTTCGAGAAGATGCAGGATGACCGCGGATTCATCACAGCCATTGATAACGGATGGGGTTTCATTCCGGGATGGGATATCCAGAACGGCCCTGAGCATGCGGGCATTGCGGCCTACGCACAGATGCTGCTCATGGAGAACTTCCGTATTGCAGCCCAGTTTGCCGGATTGTGGAACGAACCCGCTTTGGCAAAACATTATACCGAGAAGGCAGAGCAGTTGAAATCCAGCATTGTAGATGCGTTCTGGGATGCTGAGCGTCATGCGTTTATCAACGGATTCGCCCTGGATGGCAGCCGCGACGAGCGGTTGTCGCACCACACCCAGTACTGGTCGGTACTGACCGGTCTGTATCCGGAAGACGATTACGAGACCCTGTTTACCCAGGTCTATCCGTCCATCCCTAACTACGAGGATAACGTCAGTTACGAGAAGGGTTATGAGGCCATTGCCTTTGCCCGTGCCGGTTATAGCGACCGCTTTATCCAAACCCTGAAGAATGTATGGGGAGCCTGGCTGAAGAAGGGTCACACCCGCTATCCGGAGAACTTCCAGATTCATGCCTCCGAGGCACAGCAGCTGGAGTTCTATCACCGTCAGTTCGGTTTGAGCTTGTGTCATGGCGCCAATGGTGTTCCACCTATCACAACCATCGTCTTCGGTCTGATGGGTATGGAGCAGCAGATGCAGGCACCTGACCAGTACACCTTTACTCCTAATTTATACGGTTTGAAACATTTCCAGGCCAGCATTCCGGTTCACGAGGGTATCATCACCATGAAGGTGAACGGCGAATCCTGTACCGTTACGGCTCCAAAGGGATGCCAGGTGAAGGTTGACAACCGTTATATTCCAAATCATAAGATTGTTGTTAATCAGTAAGATAGTAAAATGTAACACCAGATAACCATGAAAAAGCAATTAATGACACTTCTGGCACTGGCCACCCTGACCGTCAATGCTCAGGCCCAGTTGCCAGCACTCAAGAAAATTGGCACCAGCACCTGCCTGATGGTAGACGGCAAGCCATTTGTGATGCGCTCGGGCGAGTTGCATAACTCCACCGCATCCTCCATCTCCTACATGCAGCAGGAAAAGGTGTTCGACCGCTTGAAGGCCATGAACCTGAACTCCGTGATTGCCACGGTGTCCTGGGAACTTATGGAACCGGCAGAGGGCAAGTACGACTTCTCGCATGTGGATTACCTGCTGAAGGAAGCCCGTGCCCACGACATGAAGCTGTCCCTCATCTGGTTTGGCAGTTTCAAGAACCCATTCATGACCTATGCTCCGCTGTGGGTAAAGGGCAATGCCAAGAAGTTCCCTCATGCGGTGGACGAGCAGGGTAAGGATATGGAGATGCTGTGCCTGCAGAACGAGGCCCTGCAGAAAGCCGAGATCCGTGCCTATACCGCACTGATGAAGTACCTGAAAGACAACGACAAACAGCATACCGTAGTGATGATGCAGGTGGAGAACGAGCCGGGACTCCGTGGCAGTACACGCGACTTCTCAGCACAGGCCGAGAAGGCTTGGAAGAGCAATGTTCCTTCAAAGTTGATCGACTACCTGAAGAAGAACGATGCCACCCTGATGCCCGATTTGAAGAAAGCTTGGAACAGCAATGGCAGCAAGACCAAGGGCGATTGGGAGACCGTATTCGGCAAGAGTCTGACCGCAGATGACGGTTCCAATCCCATCCTGAACCTGACCGAGCATCTGTTTACCGCCTGCACCTATGCCTCTTATCTGGATGCCCTTTCAGAGGCCGGCAAGAAGGTCTATGCACTGCCCACCTTCATCAATGCCTCCGTATTTGGCACCAACAGCCGCGGTCGCAGTCTGGGCAATGGATGCAGCATTGGCGATTTCTTCGATGTGTACCGTGCGTGTGCCCCATCCATTGACATCCTGACCCCCAACAGCTACATGCAGCAGCTGGATCAGATCTGCGAGCAGTATTCCTGGAAGGGAAATCCTATCTTTATCCCAGAGAGTAGCGTTCAGGGCGCCCGTGGTTTGTATGCCGTAGGCGAGTGGGATGCCATCTGCTTCTCTCCATTCGGTATCGACAGTGCCGACAAGGGCAGGAATGAGGCTGCCGGTCAGCGACTGAAAGAGTGCTACGCTCTGATGGCAGAGATGGAGCCGCTGATTCTGAGCAACTTGGGTAGCGACAAGATGCGCGGTGTGTATATCTACAACGGTCATGACACCATGGATATCGAGATGGGCGACTATAAGATTTCCTTCATTCCACAGAAGGGATTCGATATTGGTGCGCTGATGGCCGGTGCCAATAACGGAGCCAATCTGAACGGCGCTCCTGCTCCGGAGAAGAAGGTGGAAGGTGGAGCCATCATTATCCAGACCGCTGCCGATGAGTTCATCTTTGCCGGTTACGGAATCAATGCCACCATTGCCCTGAAGGACGGGGTGAAGCACAAGTTCTGCGGATACGATGCCATCTACGAGGGCCAGTTTAAGAACGGCACCTTCGTTCCCGGCCGCCTGCTGAACGGTGATGAGCGGAATGTAACCATTACCGAGGATGAAGTAAAAGCCTTGAAAGTAAAGCTTTTCCATTATTAAAAAAACAGAAGGGGTTCCACATTTGGTTCCCCTTTTGTTTTTGTGTTGTTGTTACAATTCGTTGCTTTCTTATCCTGATTTTGGTCTTAACTTGCGACCGGCGCCTGCCTCAATTTATGACCGCCCTCGGGCATAACTAGCGTCCTTTTCAAAGACATTGCAAAGTTACGGCTTTTGCCCTGCGTATATAATACTTGTCCCCTCACTCGCGTGTATGCTGTCCCCCTAGTTTGACTATGCGTGCGGTTTGTACCATAATTGAGATCTGAGATTTGAGA
>JAZQPA010000012.1:0-32194 GCA_045628125.1 Bacteroidaceae bacterium | reverse complement strand
ATAATGTTTATGAGAAATTTTTTAATTAGCTTATTAGCAGTATTGATTTCAGCATGTAGTAATGACATGTTATCATTTCAAGAGTTTGAGCCAGAAATCAAATTGGTTGATATTAGCAAAGATTATTTGTCAACCCGTAGTACACAAAATTTGGACGGTCCAATTTTTTCCTTTAAAAGTCAAGAAGTCTACGAGAATTTTTTGTCTGAATTAAAAGGCCTAAGTGTGTTAGAAAAGCAAAAACTGGTAAAAAGATATGGATTCGTTAGTGTAATGGAAATTGCAAATCTAGCAGACCAGGAGCTTGAATCAATAGCTGCAGCATGTAAAACGGAAGAGGATTTTCGTTCAGAATATCAGGCTTACAAAAACAGATACAAAGATATCTTGGTAGATAATCCTGTTGATTCATTGGATTTATCATTATACACTCCTGCTACTGATAATGACGATTTATTGTATTTAATCAATGGCTACCATAAAATTATCATTAACGGTAAAATTGTAGATGTGGCCGTAAAAGATGAAATGAATGAAAAAGATCGCAAGGTTTTTGCTAACAATGAAATACAAACAATTAACCATCAGAATCTTGAAACAAGAGGTGTTGTCGAGGATTATTCTAGTGAGTCGCAGTGGCCAGTTAATGGGTTTATTGAAATAATGGGCAGCAAAAAAACCATCTTCGATAGTGAAGTCTCTGGAAATTATATCAGTTTTCATTTTGGTTCGCAAAAAAAGATGTGGTATGGTTGGAAAAGAGACTCGGATAGATGTTTTTACTTCCGACTCGCAAATTTAGGATATTGGCATGTAATTAAAAATAAACCTTTATGTGAAACTAATGTGTCACCAAGTACTTACTATTTCAGTTATAATAATGTTTATGGTACTCCTATTAGTGGTTCTTTTGAACATCTTGTAGGTGAATGTGAACCATTTCCTTCTCCTTTAGCAAATCCTGCATACACAGCAAAAATATACGTATGGACAGATTTAATGTGTGAAAAAGATTCAGATGGTAATACTATATATCAAACATATCAATATGGGAGTAGTACTTTTTCGGCAAATTTCCCGCTTTTTACAACTGCTCATTCTTTCCCTTGCAAGTTATCTTTGACAAGATAACAAATTTATAAATCGAACCCATAGTGATTATGTGGTAATTTCAGAATATTTCGTCTAATCTTTTTGGACGAAATATTCACTTTTTGGGAACGGGAATGAAGTTTGATTCTATTATATCTAAATTTAGTATAAAAGGAAATAGAACAAATCTTATCAAACGAATAAAGATAATGATACATTTTACGTTATGAAACAGTTATTTAAGTTTTTTGGGGTTCTTAGTTTTTTATTGATGGCATCATGTTCTTCTGACGAACATGTTGAAAACGACGTGGTAACAATATCACTTGCAATTCATCCTGAAAGGGGATTCTATCCTGTCGAGGGTGACATTCATGAGGTAAAGGAGGGAATGATGATAAGGCGCGTTTTAACTAACGAAATGTGGTGTGTAAACTATGATTACATTAGCGGTTTTAATTTTGATGATGGTTATTTTTACGTTCTTGATGTTGATACTAAGGTGGATAAACTCTATGCTAGTCAATGGGAAAAGAATGTCTATACTTTAAAGCATGTACAATTGAAGTCTTGCGCCTGGAATGCCACAACCGAATGGATTTCTGATACAAAAACAAAAGCATTGGAGCTGGAGGATAAAATTAAAAGTGCACTTCATGTGACAAAAAACAGTTTCTTCCAAATTAACGAATTGCCTTATCCAAACTCTTGTTGGAGTATTCAAGTTACAGAAGACTACGAATCAAGTATATTAAGTGGTGAACTTGTAAAAACTTTAGATCCTTCTGTCCTGAAGAAGTATCAGGAACTGCTGCCAACAGGAAAGGATATGAGTGGAGAAATATGGGAAATTAAAACGGATGATGCTGTTTTGCGCTATGATGTCGTTGTATTCAATGGAGATAGCGTCAGAGATACTGAGATGTGGCTGATTGATGATAGAACCGAAGAGGCAAAGTCAATTTTTGGTGAAGAAAAAATCGGCCGAGTTCTTATAAGGGAAAAACTGACCTATAAAAAAAGAGATGTGACGGACTGGAGGTAGAGTTTTCTCAGTTTATAGTTCAGCGTCATTCATAGAATATTTCAGTTAGGTAAATTAATGTGGTCACTTAAGTAAGCATACCCCTGTTACTTAAGTGACCATACCCTCGTCACTTAAGTAACCATACTAGCGTTGCTTAAGTGAGTATTCGAGTTTTTTTAAACCACATTATTCTTTATCCACATTCATCTCCGGAAATAGTTCCATTTGTCCATCACCTAACAGATTGAAGGTGATGCGGTGATAAGGCGAAGGGCCATGTTGCTTGATGCCCTCGCGGTGCTTCTTGGTGGGGTAGCCCTTATTCTTCTTCCAATCGTAATAGGGGTATTCCTCGTGCAGGCGGTTCATGTAATCATCGCGGTAGGTCTTAGCCAAGATGCTGGCTGCAGCAATACTCAGGTACTTTCCATCACCTTTTACAATAGTAGAGTAGGGCAGTTTCTTGTACGGCATGAAGCGGTTGCCGTCAATAATAAGGTATCCAGGTTGCACCTTAAGTTGTTCAACTGCCCGGTGCATGGCCAGGATGGAAGCCCTGAGTATGTTGATCTGATCAATTTCTTTCTCATCCACCACACCCACAGCCCACGCAATGGCATCGCGCTGAATCTGTTCCCGAAGGGCATAACGCTGCTTTTCGGTCAGCTGCTTGGAATCATTCAGCAAATCGTTCTGATAATCCTTGGGTAAAATGACAGCAGCTGCGTACACGGCTCCGGCCAGACAACCGCGACCAGCCTCGTCACATCCTGCCTCAATCAGGGCATCTTGGTAAAAAGGTTTGAGCATGATGAAATATTTAGTGATGCAAAGATAATAAAAAATCGAATGTGTGCGCGCGCTGACCAGTAAAATGATTATCTTTGCAAAAACGCACAAAGGAACTAACTATGGCACTGGATAAATTTGACCGACAGCTGAAATTGCTGCTACTGCTTACTTCGAATCAGACGTATACCATTGAGGATTTGGCTCAGAAAGTGGGAATGTCCTGGCGCAGTGTTTACCGATATTTGCAGCTATTCAAGGAATTCGGGTTTGTGGTAACTGTAAAGGATGGTATCTATTGCTTGGATAAGCAGTCTCCATATTTCCGGAATCTGGCAGAAAACCTCTCATTTACCGAAGAAGAGGTCATTTCACTGAAACGCTTAGTTCAAGGGTCAATCCGTAAACAACCGGAACTGGTCTTTCTGATGAGAAAACTCACCCGTGTCTATGGTGCCGATCCGGTTGAATCTGCGGATGAGGAAATCCGGTATTCGGAAAACTACCGTATGCTTTATCAGGCAATTACCGAAGGCCGTCAAGTGCTCCTGAAAGGTTATAATTCCGGACACTCCCATCAGGTTTCAGACCGGTGGGTGGAACCCTATGCCTTTCTCTCCAATAAATCCCAAGTCCGATGCTATGAGATCCGTACCCACCAGAATAAATCATTCGCTATCTCCCGCATAGCCGAAGTGTGTGTGCTGCCTTCAGAATGGGAAAATCAGAAAAAGCATCGTTTTGTCTATACTGATGCCTTCCGCTTTTCTGGAGAGGAACTGTACGATATTAAACTCCGTCTGAACCTGTTATCGCTGAATTTACTCAGGGAAGAGTTTGATGTGAGAGCTGAAACCATCACCAAAGAAGATGACGAACATTGGATTTATAAGGATAGAGTTTGCAGCTTTATTGGAGTGGGACGTTTTATTTTAGGGTTGCCAGGAGAGCTGGAAGTCCTGGAAAGTGAGGAATTAAAGGCCTATATTCGTGAACAAATGTTAAAGTGTACATTGTTGTAACAAACATTAACGAGTGTTAATTGTGTTTTGTCATAGGCTGGCAAACATATTTCGTTTCTTTGCAGTATCAAAAATAAATGAATTAAAAACATACTGCAATGAAAAACGAGATGACAATGCCGATGAGCCTGAGTGCTCGATTTAGAGAATACATCCAGAGTGTAGGTGAGGGCCTTTCAGAACTGTACAGCGCCATTATGGAGGAACCTATCAGTGTATCTCAATCCTGGAAAATCATGCATGCTTCCGTGGCATTGGTGGTTACCGCATTTTTCCCTCTTTCACTTCCTTTCCGCCTGCTTTCTGTGGTTTGGATGCTGTACACTTTATTCGACTGTAAAAGGTCCGGATTGAAGTGAGATTGTTTCATGAACTTTTTTACATTCAGTTTGTAAGATTACCGAATAACTTGGTGATAATGTGGTTTTTTTTGTGTAATTTTGCGCTCCATATATGTAAAAGACAATAATGAGAAATACTATTATGAAAAAAATGTTCGTTTGGGCGATGGCCGCTTTAGGCTTCGTCGCTTTGCAGGCATGCTCTGAGCAGAAAAAAGCAGAGTTGACCTTGCAGGTTGCTACTCAGCAGGGCGTTGTTGAAGGCCTTGAGGAGGATGGCGTTAAAAAGTTCCTGGGAGTACCATTTGCAACCCCACCAGTAGGTGAACTGCGCTGGCAGGCACCTCAGCCAATGACCGCTTGGGAAGGTGTACGCGAGGCCAAGCAGTTTGGTCCTGATCCTATGCAGCCAAACATGTTTGGTGATATGAACTTCCGTGGAAATGGCCGTTCAGAGGATTGCCTTTATTTGAATATTTGGACCACTGCACAGTATGCAGACGAGGCACTTCCTGTATTGATCTATTTCAATGGTGGTGGTTTGATGGCTGGTTCCGGTTCAGAGCCACGTTATGACGGTACTGCTCTGGCTAAGGAAGGTGTGCTGACCGTGACAGCAAACTATCGTGAGGGTATCTTCGGCTTCTTTGCTCATCCTGAGCTGACAGCTGAGACTGACTATAAGGGTAGCGGTAACTATGGTTTCCTGGATCAGGTTGCTGCCATTCAGTGGGTAAAGGATAATATTGCAGCTTTTGGTGGTGATCCAAACAAGATCAACATTGTAGGTGAGAGCGCAGGTTCATTCTCTGTTTCTGTGTTGATGGCAAGCCCATTGTCAAAGGGAAATCTGGCTGGCGCTATGCTGTCCAGTGGTGCAGAGGTGCTGCCTTACGGTGCACAGGCATTGGCTGAGGCAGAGGAAGCTGGTAAGGCTTTGTTGGCTACCAAGGGAATCACTTCTTTGGCAGATGCTCGTGCTTTGAACGGCGACTCACTTCAGGCATTGTTCCCACCTCGTGGCATGGCCAATGTGGTTTTGGATAATCACTTCATGCTGGAAGATCCTAATGAGGTGTTTGAGAAGGGTGAGCAGGCACAGGTGCCATTGCTGGCAGGCTGGAACAGTCAGGAGGGAACTCCTATGCAGTATCTGCGCGGTCAGGAGCCAAATTTGGCAAACTTTAAGGCTGCTATGTCTGCAACTTTCGGTGAGATGACAGACGAGGTATTTGAAGCATACGGCTTGTTGACTGATGAGGATGTATTCAGCATGAAGGCTCTGAATCTGACTGGTGACATGTTTACCGGTTTCCCAACCTGGAAATGCTGTGATTATCATGCAAAGACTTCTAAGCAGCCAGTATACCGCTATAAGTTCATGCCTGCTCGTCCAAATGTTTCAGCAAAGATGGGCAACAAGGTAGGTGCTTTGGCTGGCGGCGTTCGTGAAAAGACCGCTGAGGACATCAAGATGGAGGAAATCATGGCTAAGTTTGAGAAGGGTGCTGTTCACAGTGCTGATATCGAATATGCTATGGGTACTTTGGCAACTAACGAGTTCTATGATTGGACAGAGAAGGATTATGCTATCTCAAAGCAGTTCCTGCAGTTCTATGCTAATTTCTGCAAGACTGGTAACCCTAATGGCGAGGGACTTCCAACTTGGACACCAATTAACGGCAAACTGGATGCAGCTCCAGTGATGTACATTGACGAGAAGAGTGAGGAAAAGGCTGATGCTGCTTTGGAGAATGCTTACCGCACTCTGGAGAAGTTCTATTTGAGCAAGAAGTAATTATCGTATAGATTATAAGGCGATTTGCCGGAAAAAGTGTATCTTTGTCCGGCAAATCAAAACAATAAAGAAAATCAAGTAAAATGGCAAAGAAAGCACTTTTGATGATCCTGGATGGCTGGGGCATCGGTAACAAGGGCAAGGGTGATGTTATCTTTAACACCCCAACTCCTTATATGGATTATTTGCAGGCAGAGTATCCTAACTCTCAGTTGTTGGCAAGTGGTGAGAACGTTGGTCTTCCTGATGGCCAGATGGGTAACTCTGAGGTAGGTCACCTGAACATTGGTGGTGGCCGTATCGTATATCAGGATCTGGTAAAGATTAACCGTGCCTGCGCTGATAACAGCATCATGCAGAATGCAGAAATTGTAGCTGCTTATTCATACGCTAAGGAGAACGGCAAGAACCTGCACCTGATGGGTCTGACTTCAACCGGTGGTGTACACAGCTCAATGACTCACCTGTTCAAGCTGATTGACATCGCTAAGGAGTATAATCTGGAGGGTCGTACTTTTGTACATTGCTTCATGGATGGCCGTGATACCGACCCAAAGAGCGGTAAGGGCTTTATCGGTGATGTAGAGAACCACATGAAGGAGGTTGGCTGCGGTGCTATTGCTTCTATTATCGGCCGTTTCTATGCTATGGACCGTGATAAGCGTTGGGAGCGTGTTAAGGTGGCTTACGACCTGCTGATTGCCGGTGAGGGCAAGCAGAGCGACAATATGGTACAGGCTATGCAGGAAAGCTATGACGAGGGCGTGACCGATGAGTTCATCAAGCCAATCGTTAACAGCACCGTTGACGGTACCATTAAGGAGGGTGACGTTGTAATCTTCTTCAACTACCGTAACGACCGTGCTAAGGAGTTGACCATCGTGCTGACTCAGCAGGATATGGAGGAGCAGGGTATGAAAACCATTCCAGGCTTGCAGTATTTCTGCATGACTCCATACGATGCTTCTTTCACTGGTGTTCACATCCTGTTCCCTAAGGAGAATGTTAACAACACTCTGGGTGAGTACATCGCTGCAAAGGGCTTGAACCAGTTGCACATTGCTGAAACCGAGAAGTATGCTCACGTTACCTTCTTCTTCAATGGTGGCCGCGAGACTCCATACGACAATGAGGATCGTATCCTGGTTCCTTCTCCAAAGGTTGCTACCTATGACCTGAAGCCAGAGATGAGCGCTTACGAGGTTAAGGACAAGTTGGTTGAGGCTATCAACACCCAGAAGTATGACTGGATTGTTGTTAACTATGCTAATGGTGACATGGTAGGCCATACCGGTATCTACGAGGCGGTAGAGAAGGCTGTTAAGGCTATTGATGAGTGTGTTAAGGATACAGTTGAGGCTGCTAAGGCTAACGATTATGAGGTTATCATCATCGCTGACCACGGTAACGCTGACAATGAGCTGAACGCTGATGGCACTCCTAACACCGCTCACTCTTTGAATCCTGTTCCATGTATTTATGTTACTGCAAACAAGGACGCTAAGATTGAGGACGGTATCCTGGCTGACGTTGCTCCTACAATCCTGCATATCATGGGCTTGGAGCAGCCTGCTGAGATGACTGGTAAGAACCTGATTAAGTGATTCTATTCATAATCTGACGCGGATTATGCTGACAAGGTGGCTGTGGCCATGAATCAGTGTAATCCGTGTCTTTTTTATTCGACTATGATACAAATTGACGATGTAATCGTATCCCTTGATATGCTGGAGGAGCGTTTCTGCTGCGATTTGGACGCTTGCAAAGGCGAATGCTGCATAGAAGGTGATGCTGGCGCTCCGTTAGAGTTGGACGAGGTGGCAGAACTGGAAAATGTGCTGGATGTGATTTGGGATGACCTTAGTCCTGAGGCTCAGAAGGTTATTGATGAGCAAGGTGTGGCTTATACGGATCAGGATGGTGATCTGGTGACCAGTATTGTAAACGGCAAGGATTGTGTGTTTACCTGCTATGATGACAAGGGTTATTGCTATTGCGCTATAGAAAAGGCGTATCGTGCGGGTAAGTGCAATTTCTACAAGCCTGTATCTTGCCATCTTTATCCCGCAAGAATCAAGGATTTTGGCGCTTTCAAGGGCGTTAATTATCACCGCTGGAATGTATGTAAGGCGGCAGTGTTAAAAGGCCAGCAGTTGGATTTGCGCGTATATCAGTTTCTGAAAGAACCATTGATCCGAAAGTTCGGTCAGGCATGGTACGATGAGTTGGACGATGCGGTAAAAGAACTGTTGGATAAGAAAATCATTAAATAAAAAAGCGCCAGTCTTTAAAGAATCACTTCTGAAGACTGGCGCGAGAATATATGTAAGAATTGAATGATTGTTTCAATCTTGATTATGCATCCACATTAGCATAGATGGCATTTCGTTCAATAAATTCACGTCTAGGCGCTACATCGTCACCCATCAGCATAGAGAAGATGCGATCAGCCTCTGCTGCATTCTCGATGGTAACCTGCTTTAAATAGCGTCTTTCTGGGTCCATAGTGGTTTCCCACAGCTGCTCTGGGTTCATCTCACCCAAACCTTTGTAGCGCTGAGTGTGGATGGCCTTTTCATCACCTGCACCATATTTAGCGATAAAGTTGTCGCGCTCCTCATCAGTGAAGCAGTATTCCCAAACCTTACCCTTTGAACAGCGGTACAATGGTGGCTGTGCGATATACAGATATCCATCCTGGATAAGCTGTGGCATATAGCGGTAGAACAATGTCATGATCAGGGTGCCGATATGAGCACCATCCACATCGGCATCGGCCATGATGATGATTTTGTGGTAACGCAACTTGTCCAGATTGGCAACCTTGCTGTCGTCTGTACCCACACCATAACGTACTCCCAATGCCTGGATGATATTATTTACCTCCTCGCTCTCGAATGCCTTGTGCCACATCACGCGCTCAACGTTCAGAATCTTACCGCGAAGTGGCAGAATGGCCTGAGTTGCACGGCTGCGTCCCTGCTTGGCAGAACCGCCTGCAGAATCACCCTCCACCAGGAACAATTCGCAATTTGCAGGATCCTTATCGGAACAGTCGGCCAGCTTTCCTGGAAGTCCACCACCGGTCATTGGGCTCTTGCGCTGTACACTTTCTCTTGCCTTACGCGCAGCAATACGGGCTGTTGCGGCCAGAATAACCTTTTTAACTACCATCTCAGCCTCTTTCGGGTGCTCCTCCAGGTAGTTTGAAAGCGCTTCTGCTACAGCCTGACGAACAGAACCGGCAACCTCGCTGTTGCCCAGCTTGGTCTTGGTTTGTCCCTCGAACTGAGGCTCGGCAACCTTAACAGAGATTACTGCAATCAGACCTTCACGGAAGTCCTCTGGGGCAATCTCAATCTTGGCCTTCTCAATATCTTTCTTGAAATTATCTTCTGCGTATTTTTTCAGAACAGAGGTAAGTGCGGCACGGAAACCAGCCTCATGAGTACCACCTTCGATGGTGTTGATGTTGTTTACATAAGAGTGCAGATTCTCGCGGTAGCCCGTGTTGTACATGATAGCACATTCCACTGGAGTACCCTGTTTTTCTGTGTTCAGGTAAATTACATCCGGAATAAGAGGGGCGTTGTTGGTATTTGTGTTCAGATAATTCACAAACTCCTTTACGCCATCGTTGGAGAAAAAGACCTCATGACGTGGAGTGCCATCCTCGTTGGCTCCTTCAACGTTGGTGCGCACATCTGTCAATGTGATGGTGATTCCCTTATTCAGGTATGCCAATTCGCGCATACGGGCCGCTAAAACATCATAATCGTACTCTGTAACGGTGAATATGCTTCCGTCTGGCCAAAACTGCTGGCGGGTACCGTTCAATTCGGTAACGCCAACTTCCTTAACGGCGTACAATGGCTTTCCGCATGAATATTCTTGCTGATGAATCTTACCGTTGCGGAACACCTGAGTGAGCATGTGGGTAGAAAGTGCGTTTACGCATGAAACACCCACACCGTGCAAACCTCCGGATACCTTGTAAGAACCCTTATCAAACTTACCTCCGGCATGCAGAACAGTCATTACCACCTCAAGTGCAGATTTGTGCTCTTTAGGGTGAATGTCGACAGGAATACCACGTCCGTTGTCCTGAACAGTGATGGAATTATCTTCGTTGATCGTAACGTCAATGTGAGAGCAAAAACCGGCAAGAGCCTCGTCGATAGAGTTGTCTACTACCTCGTAAACCAAATGGTGTAAACCTTTCTTGCTGATGTCGCCGATATACATGGCAGGACGCTTGCGTACAGCCTCCAAACCTTCCAGTACCTGGATGTTACTGGCTGAGTATTCGCCTGCGTTATTCTTGATTTCTTCAGTCATTTTTCAGTTTCCAATTAACCCTACAAAGGTACGAAAAAAAATGCATATTGCGAAGAAAATTAGCAAAAAAGAAAGAGGGTGCAAACGCACCCTCTTTCGTATTTTTCTGGTCAGGAATGATTAGCCCAACTTAGCGATGTAAGCACACAACTTAGACTTCAAATTTGCAGCCTTGTTCTTGTGGATGTAGTTACGCTTTGCCAGCTTATCCAAAGCCTTCTGTACCTTTGGATACAGAGCTACAGCCTCTGCCTTGTCTGTTGTTGCACGCAACTTGCGAACAGCGTTACGCATAGTCTTTGCGTAATATCTGTTGTGCAGTCTTCTCTTCTCCTCCTGACGGATTCTCTTGATAGATGATTTGTGATTTGCCATTTTTTTTAAATTTTAAATTGTTAGCGGAGTGTGATGTGGTATGGCTTATTAAAGACCTCGCACCTTTCTCCAATTTGTAGTCCCTAGGAGAGTCGAACTCCTCTTTAGAGAATGAAAATCTCTCGTCCTAACCGATAGACGAAGGGACCAACCCTATCTGACAATGAATTTCACATTGTCCCTCATTTGCGGGTGCAAAGGTAAACCAAAAAAGTGAATCGGCAAAACTTTTGTTATACATTTTTTGCTATTTAGCAGTAAACGAATGGTTTGCTGCTTTGTTTTGGGCAAATTACTAACTTTTTTATATCTTTGTGAGTCCAAAAAATCGGTTATGCTGCAAAAAACAAAGGCTTTAGTGCTTCATACTATCAAATACAATGACAGTTCCCTGATTGTGCATTCATACACGGAACTGCATGGCCGTTTGGCTTTTTGGGTGAGGATTCCCAAAAGTCACAAGGCAAAAGTGAGAAATGTGCTTTTTCAGCCTTTATCATTGCTGGAGCTGGATGTGGATATGTCGGCAAAAAATGGAATTCATCACATTAAGGATGCCAAACCATTGATTGTCTGGCAATCGATTCCTTTTCATCCGGTCAAGTCTTCTATCGCTATGTTTATTTCAGAATTTCTTTCAAAGGCATTAATGGAACAGGCAGAGAATAAACCATTATTTGCTTATTTGGAAGCTTCGACGGAATGGTTGGATAACTGTGAGCGACCTGCGGCTAATTTTCACCTGGTCTTTCTGATGCATTTGGCATTATTTCTGGGTTTATACCCCAATCTGGATAATTATCATGAGGGAGATTGGTTTGACCTGCAGAGCGGTACTTTTGAGTCCTTACAGCCTTTACACAAACAATGCGTGAAACCAGTAGAGGCTTCACGCATTTGTACATTGATGCGCATGAACTATGAGAACATGCATTTATTCAGTCTGTCGCATATCGAGAGGGGACAGATTCTGGATGTGCTTCTGTCTTATTACGCCATCCATATTACCGGCACCTCTGATTTAAAATCACTTTCTGTGCTGAAAGAACTGTTTGCTTAAGCCAGCATCTGTTTAACCAGGGCTGAGATGACTGCACCTTCTGCCTTGCCTGCCAACTGCTTGGTGGCTGTACCCATAACCTTGCCCATGTCTTTCATGCTAGTGGCACCTACTTCGGCTATAATGGCCTTGATAGCAGCTTCCAATTCCTCTGCAGACATCTGCTTTGGCAGATATTCCTCAATTACAGCTACCTGTGCCAGCTCTTCATCAGCCAGGTCATTTCTGCCCTGGCCCTGATACAATGCAGCGGAATCCTTGCCCTGCTTTGCCAGTTTCTGGATAATCTTCATGGCTGCATCGTCTGTCAGCGTGTCATTCGCACCCGGGGCTGTCTTTGCCTCCAGAAAATACTTCTTAATATTACGCAATGTCTCCAAACGCACCTTGTCGCGTGCCTTCATTGCTTCCTTGATATCGTTGTTTATCTGATCAAATAGTGCCATAATTAGAATACAATGGTTTTTAAGGTGTCCTCAACCTCATTATTATTGTTGCTCTTTGCCTTGATGCTCTCCAGCTGGTCTTTGGTGCGTCGGTGAGTGGCAGTGGTCTCAACCATAGAGATAATATTGTCGTTATCCAAATCATCCTGGTTGAAGATATAGATGTGGTGACGGCGCTTATAGGTGCTGACGGTCTGTCCGCTACCGTAGAACTTATTACGGCGCATCTCACGCTGCTGCTTTTCCTCTTCCAACTCTGCCAGTTTTTCTGCCTCTTCCTTGCTGCGTGTGGCCAACATAGAGTCCATTCCTGGAACAGCATCCATGCCGAAACCGGTAGCCAGAATGGTTACCTTTACCTTCTTACCCAAATCAGGATCAGCAGCCAAACCGAATTTAGTCTCAACGTCTGGACCAAACTTCTCCATGAACTCATGAATCTCGTTCATCTCTTCCATCATCAGTGACTCTCCATCGGTCTCGGCACAGAAGCCGATGCTCAACAGTACTTTCTGAGAGTTGTAGATATCATTGTTATTCAATAGTGGAGAATGTAATGCACTTTCAATGGCCTTGCTTACACGATTCTCACCTTCAGCAAAACCAGAACTCATGATGGCAACACCACCGTCTTTCAATACGGTCTTTACATCATTAAAGTCGAGGTTGATAACACCGTGCATGGTGATAATCTCTGCAATACTCTTTGCTGCTACCGAAAGGGTGTCATCAGCTTTTCCAAAAGCATTCATGACAGTCAGTTCAGGGTAGATTTCACGAAGACGCTCGTTGTTGATAACCAGCAGTGCGTCCACATGTTTGGAGATTTCCTCAACACCATCCAAAGCCTGGTCGATTTTCTTGTTTCCCTCGAAACGGAATGGAATGGTAACAATACCCACGGTCAGGATGTCCATTTCCTTGGCAATGCGGGCAATTACTGGTGCGGCACCGGTTCCGGTACCACCGCCCATACCTGCTGTGATAAATACCATCTTGGTTCCATCATTCAGCATGGTGCGGATCTCGTCTACACTATCCTCGGCTGCCTGGCGTGCTACATTTGGACGGTTGCCGGCTCCAAGTCCTTCTTTGCCTAACTGCAAATGTACAGGAACAGGAGAATCGCTCAATGCCTTGTTATCCGTATTGCATACTACAAAGTTCACATCGTGAATGCCTTCACGATACATATGATTGACAGCGTTGCCGCCACCTCCACCAACACCAATGACTTTAATAATGCTAGGGTTATTGGTTGGGAAATTGAAATCTATATTTTCGAATTCTTCCATGTCTGTATGCTTTTATCGTTAATCCTCCTCGCTCAGCAGAGATGCCAAGCCTTTTTTGAACTTATTGAAGAAACTGTTCTCCTGGCGTTTCTTTCGAGCGATTTCCTCTTGCTCTTTCTTTCGCATTTCTTCCTCACGCTTCTTCTCTTCCTCTTCTATGGCTTTCTGTTTTGCTGCCAGTTCCTCCAGACGTTTTCTTTCTTCTGCCTGATGGTCGATATATGGCTCACCGCTTGGATCAAACAGGGCGTCATTGGATTCCAGAGAATGACCGAAACAGTTGTCCTTTCCCTTGATTAAGAGTGCCAATGTGGTATTCAGAGAACCGTCACGGCTGGTAATATCCGGATTCTTTGCGTTGATGGCCTGCAGGACAAACTTTGCAGTCTTAATCTTCTCAATATTGGTACGTTTGGTAAACGCCAGTTCCAGATTGCGTAGATTTGAACCACCACCGGTCAGTACAACACCAGAAAGCAGCTCGTTGGCACAGTTGGAGAGGCTGATTTGTTCCCAAACATTGGCAATGATTTCTTCTACACGGGATTCTACGATATCATTCAGCAGCTTGGAGCTGATGGTGGTGTCGGCTGTTACCTGATACTGTTTATCCTCGTTATTCTCATTTGCCTCCTCATCGCTGTAAGCACAACCGTACTTCAACTTCAGTTCTTCGGCATCTTCCTCTTCAATCTGCTGGGCACTGATATCCTTGGTAATGTTGGCACCGCCCAAAGGAATAACGGCCAGATGGCGCAATATGTTGTTCTTATATATGGCTACGGTAGTGGTCTCGGCACCCAAATCGACAACAGCACAGCCTGAGCGTTTTTCTGCATCACTCAATACACAATCGGCCAATGCCAATGGAGCGATGAAGTATTCTGCCACTTGGATGCCAGCAATGTTCAGACATTTGAGCACATTGCTGTGGAGTGAGTTACGTGCTACAACATTCAGATATCGACCTTCGATATTGTCGCTCATAACGCCAACAGGGTCAATCTGGTTGACATTACCCACTTTGTATTCCTGAGGGATAACCTGCAGCAACTCTTGTTCTGGATAAGTGCAGTCGCGGTTAGCTGCTTTCAGTTCCTCGATAGTCTCCTTGGAAATGATAGTTCCAGGAGCCAAAGGAAGTTTAACTGAGTTGCGTATGGTGTGAAGAGATTGGCCTCCAATACCAATATATGCCTTACCGATAGCGGCATGCAGTGTTTTTTCCAACTTGGATTTGATGTTGCTCAGACATTGAGCAGTCTTGTCGATGTTGTACACCTTGCCTCTGCGAATGAATGAGTTTGATTCCTCGCGGGCATAGGCTAACACGGTAATGCTGCCATCTGCGTTCTTCCTACCGGCAATACCGGTTATTTTGGAGGATCCCAGTTCAATGGCAACAATGAAGTCCTTGATCTCTTTTTCTTTAGCCATAATATATTGTCTTTTTTATTATCAATAATAATTATCTTCTAGTACAAACAATCTGGTTGTTGAACTCCAGGTCAATCTTGGAATACTTGTTCCAACCGATTTTACTCAGTCCTTTCTCGTAAAACACCTTTAATCTGTATAATTTATCCTGGTAGTTTTCTGGTTTACCCAGATGAACGATATGGTCACCTATTCTGGGAATCAGTTCAACTGTACCTTTATCCGTGATGTTCACCTGCTGAATCATGTTATTCCAAAAGGAATCATTCTGAAGAATAATGCCTAGTGGCAGCAAATGGTTGACAGCATAGGCTGCACTTAAATTTCCTGTAACAACCACCAGTTTTGCTGCATATGTGGTGGCCGATGGCTTCATCAGATGCCCTTTTGCATCAATATAATAATCTTCTCCATGGTCAGATATCATGCGCATGATAGGCAGACGCTGGGTGGCATTAATGCAAATCTGATCCGATGCACTACGGTAACATACCGCTTGGCTGATAAACGGATTGGATTGAAGCGCTTCTTCAATCTGTTGGGTGTTTATTTCTTTCAAGGCTTTCCCTTTCGGGTATAGCTGTTTATTGCGCAACAGCTGCTCAATTTCCTGAGAACTGACAAAACCTGCACGCACACTATCACTGACAGCCAGATTCACCTCTTGGCAAATCAGGTTGTCGTTGGTCCGATTGAATAGGGTTATCGCCGCCACAAAATAGGAGCCGAAAACCAAAACCAGCAGTGTGAGTAATATCTTCTTTATCATTTCTTGTTCAGTATCTCTGTAATCTCTGGGACGTAGTTATCGATATCCCCAGCTCCCAAAGTGATTAACACCTGGAATTCACCTTCACGGACAATGTCCAGTATCTCATCCTTGTGACACATGCGCTTCTGGATTCCCTCACGAAGATTGTTGTAGATCAGCTCGCTGGTAACTCCTGGAATCGGCAATTCACGTGCTGGATAAATGTCTACGAGAATAACTTCGTCCAACAATGACAGACTATTGGCAAATTCCTGATAGAAATCACGTGTTCTGGTGTACAGATGAGGCTGGAAAATGGCAGTAATCTTTCTATCCTGATACAATTCGCGGACAGAGCGGATACTCTGCTCTATTTCCTGAGGATGGTGTGCGTAATCACTCAGAAAAGCTAAACGGTCGTTTTTAATCTTAAAATCGAAACGTCGGTCGACTCCCTGGAAGGAACGCATGCCCTCGCGGATTTCATCCTCGGTACATCCGGCAATCTGTGCCAATGCCATGGCGCCAATACCATTCTCGATATTGATGCTGACAGGAACACCCAACTGAATGTTGGAAATGTTGCCCAATGGGGAGATAAAATCAAAAAAGATGTCACCATTACCAATACGGATGTTCTCAGCATGGAAATCACCAGTGGTACGATTGTAGGTATAAGTTGTGACACCTTCCTGAACGTCGGCTGTCATTTCCAGATTCTCGTGTAAGATCAGATAGCCGCCAGGCTGGATCAGTGAGGTATATTTACGGAAACTTTCCAGATAGGCTTCCTTGGTTCCGTAGATGTCCAGATGATCGGCATCTGTGGCTGTGATAACAGTCGCAAATGGGGTCAACCAATGAAAGGAACGGTCAAATTCATCGGCTTCAATAGCGATATACTCGCTGTCGGAAAGAATATAGTTTGTTCCGTAATTCTTTGAAATGCCTCCAAGGAACGCATTGCAATCCACATGAGACTGGTGCATCAGATGGGCAGCCATGGTAGAAGTGGTAGTTTTTCCGTGTGTTCCAGCTACACACATGGCCTTTCCTGCACGACTGAGTGTTCCCAAGACCTGTGCTCTTTTCTGCACTTCGAATCCGTTGTTTTGGAAAAAGCAGAGTTCCTGATGGTCTTGTGGAATGGCAGGAGTATAAACAACCAGAGTGTGGATTGGGTCTTTGCAAGCCTCAGGGATAAGAGAAAGATTTTCCTCGTAATGCACAGAGGCACCTTCTTCGACCAAACGCTCAGTCAGCTCACTGGGTGTCTTGTCATATCCGCCCACTGTAATTCCTTTGTGCAGGAAATATCGGGCGATGGCACTCATGCCAATGCCGCCGATTCCCACAAAATATACAGCCTTTATATCGTTTGCATTCATTTTTGTCCGTAATTAATGGTTGCCGTTATAGGCAACAGCCAGTTTGTACACTTCCTCTGCAATAACATTGGCCGAATCGGTATATGCCAATTGGGCAATGTGCTTGCTGAGTGATTGCAGCTTTTCTGTCTGCATGACAGTTTCTACAGCCAAAGGAATCAGTTTTGTCTCAGCTTCGGCATCCTTTACATAGAGGGCTGCATCCTTATTGACAAGTGCCATAGCATTCTTAGTCTGATGATCCTCTGCCACATTTGGCGATGGTACCAGAATCACCGGCTTTTCTAAAAGACAGAACTCAGAGATGGAGCCTGCTCCAGCTCTGGAGATGACCAGGTCTGCTGCAGCATACGCATTATCCATGCTAGAGATGAAATCTGTAACGTGCAGCATCTCCAGATTCTTTTCATCCTTAAGACGCTGGCGGATTTCTTCGCTATAGTACTTTCCGGTCTGCCAGATAAACTGAACACCGCAATTTCTCACGATATCCAGATGCTTGATGATGCTTTCATTAATAGTACGTGCACCCAGGCTTCCTCCTATCAGTAAGATGGTCTTTTTACTTGGGTCCAATCCGAAGCTCATAATGGCTTCTTCACGTTTCACCTTGCTGTTCAGCAAACCCTGACGGACTGGATTTCCGGTTTTGATGATACGCTCTGCTGGAAAAAACTTCTCCATGCCATCATAGGCCACACAAATCTTCTTGGCATTCTTGGCCAAAAGTTTGTTGGTGACACCGGCATAGGAGTTCTGCTCCTGCAATAGGGTTGGGATTCCCATCTTTTGGGCCACCTTCAGGGTAGGGCCACTGGCGTAACCACCCACACCTACAGCAACCATGGGTTTGAATTCCTTTATGATGTTGCGAGCCATCATCTGGCTCTTGAACAGTTTTATCAGAACAGGTATATTCTTAAGCAAGTTTTTCCGGTCAAAACCAGCGACAGGCAGGCCTTTGATTTCATAGCCTGCAGCAGGAACACGCTGCATTTCCATGCGCCCTTCGGCACCTACAAACAGGATTTTGGCGCTAGGGTGCTGTTCCTTGATGGCATTGGCAATAGAGACTGCTGGAAAGATGTGTCCACCAGTACCTCCACCGCTGATTATGATTCTCAATTCGTTCTCCATGAAACTTCTCAATTATTCTGCAAAAATATAAAATAAAATTCTTTTTTTCAAAACTTTAATTCATATTTTCGTCATTATAATACTCTTTTGTCATCGCAGGTTCTGGCTCTGGCAAATTGATGCCTGCCTGCAAATCCTGCTTCTTTTTTACATATCGGCTCACACTCAGCATTAATCCAAAATAAAAGCAGTTGGATACGATAGCTGAACCGCCTCGGCTAATCAATGGAAGAGGCTGTCCTGTTACCGGGAACAAACCTACCACAACCAGCATATTCATAATGGCTTGTGACACCATCATCAGCGAAATTCCCATGATAAGGAATGCGGGGAAATTACGCTGGCTTCTACCTGCAATTCTTCCTGCACGAATCAGTAGAATGATGTATAGGAATACCACAACAAAGCCTCCGAAAAATCCCATTTCTTCAACAATAATGGCATAGATGAAATCGGAATAGGGCTGTGGCAATAGGTCGCAGAGTTCCGAGTTTCCCGGCATCTTTCCGAAGACATTGCTGGTTGAGATAGCCGTTTTGGCACAAACCACCTGGGCATTCTCTCCGCGAAGAGAGTCATCGTAGGATCCGTCTTGATCATCAGCGAAAAAATCCTGAATACGATGCTTCCAAGTCGTAAATCGGTGTAGTAAACCTCCGCTTTTTGGACTGGATGTGGCCTGGACGTTCTCAACTTGTGCTGTAGCATCAGCAGGCACAGCTGGCTGTTCTTCCGGCATGATCATGATAACCGTAACCAGTAGGCCCACTGCGGCTATAAGACCTGCCACCAGCGTTCCTAATTGCCGCTTTGGTATTCTGCCGATAAACATCATCAGCAAAACTACACCAAATAATAGGGCAGCGGTGGAAAGGTTTTCGGGGGCAATCAAAGCACAGATGAGACACGTTATCATCATGATGTATTTGAATGCTTTAGGATTTGCACTCTTCTCTTCCTGCATGTTGGCCAATATCATCGCTACCGTGATAATTACCGCAGCTTTGGCCATCTCGGACGGTTGGAACTGGAATCCGAAAATGGAAATCCATCGTGCTGCATCATTGGTGGCAGCACCAAAGGCATAAACCAGTAGTAAGAAAAAGATGGAACAGGGAATCAGTATGACTGGCAGTATCTTGAACCATCGGCAAGGGATGAGGTGTACACCCCAAACCATAATAAATCCGATGACCATATTGATGATATGGTTGATGATAGGGCCCCAGTGATCGCCACTTTTGAAAGAAAGCGTACTGGCTGCACTATATACTTCGATGATTGAGATCAGGCTCAAAAAGAAGTATATGGTCCAGATGACTTTATCTCCCTTTAATATATGTTTGAAAAATTTCAACTCCATTCTTTCCTAGATGTGGTTTAAAGTGCTTTTACACATTCCTTAAACTGCTCGCCTCGGTCTTCGTAACTTTTGAAAAGGTCGAAGCTGGCACAGCATGGACTCAATAAGACTGTATCGCCTTCTTTTGCCATTTCTGCGCATGCTGCAACTGCATCCTTCATTGACTGTACATCCTTTACCGGCAATCCCATTGGGTCGAAGAAGTCATGCAGCTTTTCATTGTGCAGGCCCATGTATACCAGTCCTACGCACTTCTCCTTCACTAAATCTTTAATTTCATTGTAGTCGTTACCCTTGTCCTTTCCTCCCAAAATCAGGATGGTTGGAGTAGTCATGCTCTGTAGAGCGTACCAGCACGAATTCACATTTGTAGCTTTGGAATCATTGATGTAATGTACTCCCTTTACATCGGCAACTTTCTCCAAGCGGTGCTCAACACCTTTAAAGCTCTTCAGACCTTCGCGGATGATTTCTTTCTTGATGCCTGAGAGGTTTGCAGATAAACCTGCAGCTAAAGAGTTGTATAGGTTGTGCTTGCCTGTCAGGGCCAATTCCTCCTGCTCCATGTTGAATGCTATCGGCTGATCGAAATACACTTTCTTGTCTGCGGTATAGGCAATCAATCCCTTGTCTTTGATCTCGTCGAATGGGCACAGGCGGGCTTTCAATCCGTACTTCTTCAATTCTCTTTGGATAATTGGATCGCCATTCCAGTAGATGAAGGCATCATCTTCTGTCTGGTTTTGTACAATTCGGAATTTAGCATCTACATAGTTCTGCATCTCGTAATCGTAACGGTCCAGATGGTCAGGAGTGATGTTCATCAGGATTGCAATGTTGGCATGGAAATCATACATGTTGTCCAATTGGAAGCTGCTTAACTCGATGACATAGTAGTCATGGTCAGACTCGGCCACCTGTAAAGCAAGGCTTTGGCCAATGTTACCTGCTAATCCCACATTGTATCCTGCAGATTTGAAGATATGGTAAATCAGCGAGGTGGTAGTAGTCTTACCGTTACTACCGGTGATGCAAATCATCTTGGCATTGGTATAGCGGCCTGCAAATTCAATCTCAGAGATGATGGGTGTTCCTTGCGCTTTCAGTTTCTCAATCATCGGAGCATTGTTTGGAATACCCGGACTCTTGATGATTTCATCTGCATTCAGAATGAGAGATTCGGTGTGCTGACCTTCCTCCCATTGGATATTATGCTTATCTAATAAGGCTTTGTATTTGTCCTTAATTTTCGACATGTCTGAAACAAACACATCGAAACCTTTCTTCTGGGCTAAAACGGCAGCTCCTGCACCGCTTTCTCCTGCTCCTAAAACAACAATCCTTTTCATTATTATCTAATTTTCAATGTTATGATAGTGATGGCCGCCAAAATGATTGTCGTAATCCAAAAACGGATAGTGATTTTGGATTCGTGCAAGGATGACTGAGGCCATTTAAATACATATTTACACTCAGGGTCCAGCTGGCTGGCAGTGGTTCTGAAATTGTCATGGATGGGAGTACGCTTGAATATACGCTGCTTAATGCCTTTGCGCTTTCCCATCTTATAGTAGTTGACCTGAAGTATAACTGACAGATTCTCAACCAGGAATACTCCGCACAGAATAGGAATGAGCAATTCCTTGTGAATGGCCAGTGCATAAACGGCTATGATACCTCCTATAGTTAAGCTTCCGGTATCGCCCATGAAGACTTGTGCCGGATAGGCATTGTACCAAAGGAATCCGATAAGTGCTCCAACAAAGGCACAAATGAATACTACCAACTCTTCACATCCTGGAATATACATGATATTCAGGTAGCCGGCATATTGGACATGGCTCGAGACGTAAGCCAATATACCAAGCGTGACACCGATGATGGCCGAGTTTCCGGCTGCCATGCCATCCATTCCATCATTCAGATTCGCACCATTCGAAACGGCGGTCACTACAAAAATGGTGACTATCACAAACAGAATCCATCCGGCTTCCTGGGCATGATCACCGAAGAAACTAACCACATCTGCATAGTCCAAGTGGTTGTTCTTGAAGAATGGAATTGTGGTTTTGGTGGACTTCTCTTCCTGGCTCTTATGCACTACAACCTGTACGCCGTTCTCACGTTCTACGGTTACATTCTCCTGGATAACAGCCTGAGGACTAAAATAAAGTGTCAGACCTACAATCAGTCCCAGACCAACCTGTCCAATCACCTTAAACTTCCCATGCAAGCCTTCCTTGTCCTTCTTGAAAATCTTGATGTAGTCATCGGCAAAACCTAATGCACCCAACCAAACCGTGGTGATCAGCATCAGGTTCATGTAAACGTTATCATATTTGCCTAGCAGCAGGCATGGCACGAGGATGGATACAATAATAATGATACCACCCATAGAAGGAACGCCGATCTTCTTGACACCGAACGGATCGATTGTAGCATCGCGCTGTGTCTCTGATATCTGCTTCCTCTTTAATAAATGAATGAAATATTCGCCAAAGATGGTAGAGATAAGCAGTGAGAATATCAGTGCCATCAATGAGCGGAAAGATACATATCCAAACAAATTCATGCCTGGAATATCATATTGTTCTAAAAATTTCCCTAAATAATATAACATGCGTCTTTTTTTCCTTCACGAAGGAATAATTTTTACTGTACGTGGTAATGATAATCAGCCTACCTGGAATACCTCTCTCAGAATCTCCTTGTCGTCAAAATGATGTTTAACACCCTTCACGTCTTGGTAGTTCTCATGGCCCTTACCGGCAACAAGAATAACATCGCCTGGTTTGGCAATCATACATGCTGTGCGTATTGCCTCCTTGCGGTCGACAATGGAGATGACCTTCCGCATATCGTCGGCCGTCAGACCGGCCAGCATGTCGTTGATGATGTCCTGTGGTTCCTCGAAACGTGGATTGTCACTGGTGATGATGACCTTGTCGCTCTGCTTTACTGATTCCTGTGCCATAATGGGGCGCTTACCCTTGTCGCGGTTTCCACCGGCTCCAACTACTGTGATGACTTCACCCTTACCGTCCAGGACTCCATGAATGGCGCCCAGCACATTGACCAATGCATCCGGCGTATGGGCATAATCCACAATAGCGGTAACGCCTTCTTTTGAGCGAACGGCGTCAAAACGGCCATTCACGGAGTGTAATGTGCTTAATACCAACAGCACTTCCTCTGGCTTTTTACCAAGCATACAAGCGGCTCCGTAAACAGCCAGCAGGTTGCTGGCATTAAACTTGCCGATAAAGGTTACACTAACCTCCTTGCCATTGATATCCAAATACATGCCTTCGAAACTCTGTTCCAGAATCTTGCATTTGAAATCGGCCATAGTGCGCAATGAATAGGTCTTGATAGAAGCCTTGGTGTTTTGAACCATTACCATGCCGTTCTTATCGTCCATGTTGGTGATGGCAAATGCATCCTTACCCAATCCGTCAAAGAATCCTTTTTTTGCATCGCGGTAATTCTCCACGGTCTTATGGTAATCCAGATGGTCGCGGGTAAGATTGGTAAAGATACCACCCTTAAACTTCAGTCCGCCGATGCGTTTCTGGGCTACAGAGTGCGAACTGACTTCCATGAATGCATAGCGGCATCCTTCATCAGCCATTCTGCCCAAAAGTGCATTCAGCGTAATAGGGTCTGGAGTGGTATGATCGGTAGGGATTTCCTCACCGTCAATGTAATTGCAAACGGTAGAAATTAAGCCAACCTTATAACCCATTTTCCGGAACATATTATATAATAAGGTGGCAATGGTGGTTTTTCCATTGGTTCCAGTCACACCAACCAGGTCCAATTTACTGGTAGGGTCACCATAAAAAGTGGTTGCTACTTTTCCTACTGCATCTTCAGAATCCTTAACGATGACATAGGTGACACTGTCGTTTTTATCTGTAGGAACGGTTTCGCATACAACTGCAACTGCACCTAATTCTATGGCTTTACCTATATAATTATGACCGTCAGCTTGTGTACCCTTGACGGCAACAAACAGATGACCTGCCTTAATCTGGCGTGAATCCATGTGTACTCCGGTAATATCGATCTCGGCATTGCCGATAATCTCAACCGTTGAGATTTTTGAAATGACCTCTTTGAGTTTCATAAACTAATCTTTTTTAATGGCCAATTTCAGCGTTATGCTGTTATTGGCGTCTTTGTTTATTGATGTTCCAGGAGCGATGCTCTGAGATTGCACCTTTCCTTTTCCTTCTGTCTTTACTCTTAAACCGCGGCTCTCCAGCAGATATACTGCATCTTTGGCGCCCATGCCAATGACATTTGGAACCGTCTTTTGGGATGGTTTGCGTTGCTGGAGCTTGACCTGGCCGTTTTCACTTTCCGTATTACCCCAAATGTCGTCGGTCGTTTTTCCTTTCCAACTGGCGGAATGCTTTACGTCCAATTCGTTCAGCAGATACTCTGCAGCCTGCAAATCTCCGCCCATGACTTGAGGGGTATGTACATGCAAGGTGTCATTTGCCTCTTCCAATGTCTTTGTCAGATCCTTGGCATAAACACGTTCAGCAATGGCTTTAAATACAGGGCCGCATTGTGAACCGCCTGATGCAGGTGTTCCTCTTTTACGCATGGCAACTATACAGGTGTATTTAGGTGCTTCTGCTGGGAAATAACCACAGAAACTGACCAGGTAATGCATTGTTCCATTGTGGTAGCCTCCATTCTGTGCCACCTGGGCTGTTCCTGTCTTTCCGGCAACCTGGAATTGCTTGGAACCCGCCTTCTTTGCTACACCTTCATTGACGACTCTAACCAGAATGTTCTGAATCTTTTCAAGAGCTTCAGGACGGCAAATCTGTTCTTTTATTATCTCTGGCTCGTAAGTGTGCAGAATACGTCCGTCTTTTTCTACCTGCTTTACAAACCGGGGACGCATCATGGTACCATCATTGGCAATTGCATTGTAAAATGCCAATGTGTTCATAGGTGAGATCTGAGTCTCATAGCCGATAGACATCCAAGGCAGTGTGGTTTTCCACCATGACTTTGTAGTCTTGGGATGTCGGATTCGAGGTGCCTTGTATTCCTTCAGCGGAATCTTCAGGTCCTCTGCAATACCGATTCTGTACAAACCATCCACATACTTTCCTGGGTTGTCTGCATATTTTGTGTCAATAATGACACTGGTACCGATATTGGATGAAAACATCAGTACATGAGGAACGTCAATGGTTCCGTATCCGCCGGTTCTCCAGTTGTGGTCACGCATAGTGGCTCCATGCATGGTGCGGAGACCGGCACCGGTATTGACGGTATAAGTCAGTGGTACCACATCATCATCCAGGGCTACCATGATGGATGCTGTCTTGAAAGTGGAGCCAGGCTCCATCAGGTCGCTGATGGCATGTGGAGTTCCTTCGTACAGCACACCGTTATCCGCCCTGTCCATATTTACTATGGCTTTGATGTCTCCTGTTTTCACCTCCATCAGAACGGCGGTTCCAGCATAGGCATCAATTTCATTCATTTGTTCTTTCAGCGCCTTTTCGCAGATGTCCTGCATGCTGACATCAATGGTGGTTACCAGATCGCATCCGTTCTCCGGCTGTACATCAGTTATCTTAAGGTTGCTGTTGCGGACACGCTGACGATGATAGTATCCAGGTTTTCCTCGCAGGATAGAATCGTATGCCAACTCCAATCCACTGGTTGCCGAATCTGTATCCTGAGTGGTGTTTCCCAATGTTCTTCGTGCCAGACTGCCGAAAGGCCATTTGCGTCGGTTTGGCAACTGGGACGAGGTGAAGCCTCCACGGTTCGGGTTTAACCGCAAAACTGGCAGTTGCTTGACCTCCTTATAATCCGTATAACTGATGGCGATAGGAGCGTACCTGCCGCTTTTCAGTTTCTTTGCATAGATTGGCCAATAAGTGCTGTTCTTCTCATACCCCTCCATCAGATGTTTTTTGAAATCACCTGCAGATTTGCCCGAACCGTTGAAGATATTGCTTAATCCCTCGCTTATGCTGTCCAGCTTTTCTTTGAAAAGAGAGTCGTTGCGCTCTTTTAATGTTTTGAAATCGATGAATATTTTGTATTCGGGCAGACTGCTGGCCAGCAATTGGCCATCTGATGAAAGAATTCGGCCACGAGTTGGTTTCATCAGAATACTATCCACTTTTAGAGAATCCAGCTTCCGGGCACCAAAATCGCGCTCCATCGTCATGATGTAGCCCGTCTTGAACAGGATTGCCACCGCAGCCAATGCCAGCAGGACGATGACTACGCTGAATCTCATTGATATGTCTTTTCTCTTTGGGTCTGTCATTTATAATTGATGCAGTAAAACTGCAGAATTTTATTTATTCTTCAATTACTTCTTCCACCGGTTGCTCCTCTGTAACCGTCTTGGCAGTATCTTTAATATCCTCATCCGGTGAAGTGAAGTTGCCGGCATCACCATGCAGATGGATGATATAAGGCGGATTCGTAGAGGTCTGAAGCGTACTGTCGTTATTTTGTTTTAGGAATTGCTCAATGTAGGATTGACGACTCTTGGCAGTCAACTCGCTGAAACGGGTGAGTGCGTTGAATCGGGAGTCCTCCAATTGCTTCTTCAGACGGTCAATTTCCACCAACTCCTTTTGGTTGGTATATCTGAAACTGATATGCAGAAAAAAACAACCGAAAATCAGAAAGACCAGTAAAAATTGCTTGCGGACAAAGCCGGCCGTCAGGAAATCGCCACCTAAGATGCTTCGCAGGGTTTTTGTAGCGGAGTACAGATCCTCATCTTCCTCGGTGAACTTTTTCAACTGCTCAATGCCTGTCTCTGCCGACTCCTTTTCAGGCGCCGGTTGAGTTTCTTCGCTGTTGCTTTCACTTGGAGAATCGGTAGCGTCCAGCCCTTGTTCTGAAACAGGCATTGCTTCCTCTTCTTTTGTGTCCTTGAAAGTCAGTTCTATCTGTTCTTCTATCTTGTTGTCCTCTTCCATTCTTAAACTTTCTCTGCAATACGTAGTTTTGCACTGCGGGAACGTGGATTCACAGTTTGCTCCTCGTCATCTGGTGCAATGACCTTGTTGTTGACGGGTCGGAGTGGAGCTTCAATGCGTCCGAAAAAGTCCTGCTTCAGCTTGCCTTCAACATTACCGGTTTTCATGATATTCTTTACCATTCTGTCCTCCAGGCTGTGGTAGGTTATCACGGCAAGTCTGCCTCCCGGCTTAAGCACTTCAGTGGCGGCCTGCAGCATTTCTTTCAAGGCTTCCATTTCGTGATTTACTTCAATGCGGAGTGCCTGAAATACTTTTGCCAGTTCTTTCTTTTCCCTTTCTCTTCCAAAAAGCGGACGTATGAGGCTTAGGAAATCTTCAATACTCTCAATTTTCTTGTTAGCTCTTTCCTTAACCAGTACGGACGCAATCTTACGGCTATTCTTCAACTCGCCATAAAGATAGAACAAATCTGCTAATTGTTCTTCCGAATAGTTGTTCACCACATCAGCCGCTGTCATGCCTGCCCGCTTATTCATTCTCATGTCCAATACACCTTCAAAACGGAAAGAGAAACCACGGGTGGCATCATCAAAATGATGCGAGGATACACCTAAATCTGCCAGTATTCCATCTACTCCTTCCACACCGTAGTAGCGCATCCAATTGTGCAGGTAGCGGAAATTGCTACGGACAAATGTGAAATGCGGATTGTCAATGATATTTCGTTCCGCGTCTGGATCCTGGTCAAAACTGAACAGGTGTCCCTCTCCTTTCAGACGCGACAAAATCTCGCGACTGTGACCTCCTCCTCCGAAAGTCACATCCACGTACGTACCCTCTGCGTCCAATACCATTCCATCCACACTTGGCTGAAGCAGCACCGGAATATGATAAATTTCAGTAGTATCCATCTTTTGATTGGCCTATGCACAATAGGCTTTTTTATAAATCGGTGTAAAGGTACACAATTCCGCACAAATCCCCATCTTTTTTTGTGAGAAAATGCCAATTAATTTTTCAACATGTTGTTGATAAGTTTAGGGTGCTGATTCATAGTGATTTTTCTTTTGATGGTTAAAGCGGTACGAAAACGCGTGAATTTGAGCAGAAAACCTTAAAAGTGGCTTTTTCGCTCAATTTTCTCCCGGTTTGTTCGTCTTATTGGGATAAGATGATTATTTTTGCAGAGATTTTGTAAATTAAGCAATGGAGGATTCCGAGATTTTTTTGTTGGATTTAGACAAGATTGTCCGTGATAAGATGAAAGATAAGGCCAAATATGTGCCTGGTTTCGTGTTGTCATGGCTGAAGCGCATCGTGCATCAGGATGAGCTCAATGAGTTCCTGATTTCAAACGGTGACGCTCAGGGTGTGCCTTTCCTGGATAATTCTTTGGAATTCTTAGGTACAACACTGGATGTTCATGGTAGGGAGAATCTGCCAAAGGACGGAAGATTGTGTACTTTTGTGAGCAATCATCCTTTGGGAGGACAGGATGGCATCGCTCTCGGTTCTATTCTGGGGCATGAATATAATGGGCAGATCAAATATCTGGTAAATGATTTGCTTATGAATCTGCATGGGTTGGCTCCACTGTGTATTCCGATCAATAAGACCGGAGCTCAGTCAAAACAGTTCCCCCAGATGGTGAATGACGGGTTTGCATCGGGTAATCATATTCTGATGTTCCCGGCTGGTTTGTGCTCCCGCAAGCAAAAGAATGGAATACGTGATTTGGAGTGGAAAAAGACATTCATAACCAAAAGTATAGAGACTCATCGTGATGTGGTCCCTATCCATTTTGGCGGTCAGAACTCCAACTTTTTTTACAATCTGGCCAATGCGTGTAAAACATTAGGAATCAAGTTCAATATCGCGATGCTTTTTTTGGCTGACGAAATGTTCAAGAACAGAAACAAAACATTCCGTGTAGACATAGGAAAGCCGATTCCTTGGCAAACTTTTGACAAAAGTAAAACTCCTGCTCAATGGGCTCAGTATGTGCAGGATATTGTATATAAACTATAACAGAAAGTAATAATGGAAGAAGTCATTGCTCCCATTTCAAAGGAGGCTTTGTTAAGCGAGCTTACAGAAGATAAGCGATTGCGTACCACAAATAAAAGTAACAACCAGATTTATATTGTTACATGGCAGGATTCTCCTAACGTAGTTCGTGAGATTGGCCGTTTGCGTGAAATAGCTTTTCGTGCAGCGGGTGGTGGCACAGGCTTATCTATGGATCTGGATGAGTTCGACACCATGGAAAATCCGTATAAGCAGCTGATTGTCTGGAATCCTGAGAAGAACGAGATAATCGGCGGTTATCGCTATATCTTGGGTACTGATGTGCAGATGGATGAGCATGGCCATCCGTTGTTGGCTACTGCTCACATGTTTGAGTTCTCTGATCAGTTCCTTAATGATTTCCTACCTCAAACCATTGAGTTAGGCCGTTCTTTCGTTTCTGTAGAGTATCAGAGCACCCGTGCAGGAAGTAAGGCTATTTTTGCATTGGATAATCTTTGGGATGGCTTGGGTGCTTTAACTGTCATCATGCCAAATGTCAAGTATTTCTTCGGAAAAATGACCATGTATCCTAGCTATCACCGTCTGGGCAGAGATATGATTCTGTATTTCCTGAAGAAACATTTTGCTGATAAGGATAATCTGATTGTCCCTACCAAACCGTTGCAGTTGGATCATGACGAGGAGATGTTGAAGAACATTTTCTGCGAGGATGATTTCCGTGAGGATTACAAGATCCTTAATACAGAGGTCAGAAAGTTGGGTTATAACATCCCTCCTCTGGTAAATGCGTATATGAACCTTTCTCCAACCATGCGTTTGTTTGGAACAGCCATCAACTACGGCTTTGGCGATGTGGAGGAAACCGGTATCTTAATTGCAGTGGATGAGATTCTTGTAGAAAAGAGAATGCGTCATATCGACTCCTTTGTTAAGGAAAACCCAGATTCATGGGATGTCTCAAATAAGATATTCCTTCAGGGCTTAGGGAAACCCTAATGTGCTGAAAATGTGAAGATGTAGCTCCACCGGGAATCGAACCCGGATCTAAAGTTTAGGAAACTCGTATTCTATCCGTTGAACTATGGGGCCGACCGAATTTGTTAATTAGGCGTTGCAAAGATAAATAAAAAATAGTGTAAACAGAGTATAAGAGAGAGATTTTTAAACGAAAAGAAGATTTATGGCAGAAGAATTAGAAGTTAAGGAACTGGATCAAGTGGTGGTTCGTTTCTCTGGAGATTCTGGCGACGGAATGCAGTTGGCCGGAAACATCTTCTCTACGGTGTCTGCTACCGTAGGTAACAGTATTAGTACATTTCCTGATTATCCGGCTGATATCCGTGCTCCGCAAGGTTCTCTGACTGGTGTCTCAGGTTTCCAGGTGCACATTGGTGCCGGTAAGGTTTATACCCCTGGTGATTTGTGTGATGTGTTGGTGGCTATGAATGCAGCCGCTTTAAAGACACAGTTGAAGTTTGCAAAGCCAAATGCAACAATCATTATTGATACTGATTGTTTCAAGGCTAAGGATTTGGAGAAGGCTGCTTTTGCAACCGAGGATCCATTGGCAGAGATGGGTGTTGACCCGGATCGTGTCATCGCATGCAATATCTCACAGATGGTGAAGGATTGTTTGGCAGACAGTGGTATGGATGTGAAGTCCATCCTGAAGTGCCGCAATATGTTTGCATTGGGTCTTGTATGCTGGTTGTTCAGCCGCGATTTGGATATTGCGTTCAACTTCCTGAAGGAGAAGTTTGCTAAGAAGCCGGGTGTGGCTGAGGCTAATATTAAGGTTATTCAGGCAGGTTATGATTATGGACATAATACTCATAGCTCTGCTGCCAATGTATATCGTATCGAGTCAAAGGTTAAGGAACCAGGACGTTACATGGATATTACTGGAAACAAGGCTACAGCCTATGGTTTCATTGCTGCTGCAGAGAAAGCAGGATTGAAGTTGTATTTGGGTTCTTATCCTATTACTCCTGCTACAGATGTTTTGCATGAGTTGTCAAAGCATAAGTCTTTAGGTGTGACCACCGTTCAGTGCGAGGATGAGATTGCCGGTTGTGCATCTTCAGTAGGCGCTTCATTCGCTGGTGCATTGGCTGTTACTTCTACCTCAGGTCCTGGCGTATGCTTGAAGAGCGAGGCAATGAACCTGGCTGTTATCATGGAGTTGCCTTTGGTGGTTCTGGATGTACAGCGTGGTGGCCCTGCTACCGGTTTGCCAACCAAGAGCGAGCAAACCGACTTGCTGCAGGTGCTGTTTGGCCGTAACGGTGAAAGCCCAATGCCTGTTTTGGCAGCAACCAGCCCTACCGATTGTTTTGATGCTGCTTATCAGGCTTGTAAGATGGCGCTGGAGCACATGACTCCTGTCGTACTCCTGACAGATGCTTATGTGGCAAACGGTTCTGGCGCATTTAAGTTGCCTGACTTGAACGACTATCCTGCAATTAATCCTCCTTATGTTCCTGAAGAGCTGAAAGGCCAGTGGACTCCTTATATGCGTGCAGAGAATGGAACCCGTTATTGGGCTGTTCCTGGTCGCGAGGGTTTCACTCATATTCTGGGTGGTTTGGAAAAGGATAATAAAACCGGTGCAATCTCTACCAATCCGGAGAATCATGATCTGATGACCCGTCTGCGTCAGCAGAAGATCAACAATATCGAGATTCCTGATCTGGAGGTCTTGGGAGATGCCGATGATGCTGATTTGCTGATTGTTGGTTTTGGTGGTACTTATGGCCATCTGCGCGCAGCAATGGACGAAATGCGTGCTCAGGGCAAGAAGGTGGCAATGGCTCACTTCAAGTTCATCAATCCATTACCAAAGAATACCGCTTCTGTACTGACCAAATACAAGAAGGTTGTTGTTGCTGAGCAGAACATGGGTCAGTTTGCCGGATTCTTGCGTATGAAGGTTGATGGTTTTGTACCTTATCAGTTTAACGAGGTGAAAGGCCAGCCATTCGTTGTTAACGAACTGGTGGCTGCATTCAATGACATTTTAAACAAATAATCAGGACACAATTATGAGCGAATATACAGCAAATGATTATAAAAAAGGGCAGCCTCGTTGGTGTCCTGGATGTGGTGACCATTTTTTCTTGGCATCTCTGCTCAAGGCTATGGCAGAGATTGGTGTTGCTCCACATGAGACAGCAGTAATATCTGGTATTGGTTGTTCAAGCCGTTTGCCTCATTATATGGCGACTTATGGTATGAATACTATTCATGGCCGTGCCGCTGCTATTGCTACTGGAGCAAAAGTGGCTAATCCGAATCTGACAGTATGGCAGGTAAGTGGTGATGGTGATGGTTTGGCTATCGGTGGTAATCATTTTATCCACGCCAATCGTCGTAACATCAACCTGAATATGATTCTTTTGAACAATCGTATTTATGGTTTGACAAAGGGTCAGTATAGCCCTACCAGCCCTCGTGGCTTTGTCAGCAAGTCTTCTCCTTATGGTACTGTTGAGGATCCATTCCGTCCAGCAGAATTATGTTTC
>JAZQPA010000011.1:0-37522 GCA_045628125.1 Bacteroidaceae bacterium | reverse complement strand
ACCGGTGGTCGTAACATGGTTGTTCAGTTCGAGAATACTGTATCTCCTGAGGAGGTTCGTGCTCTGCTGAATGCTAAGATCGATGCTTTGTCTCAGGAGAGCGGTGAGGCTGTTTCATTGTCATGTATCGCTTTGGGTAATGACGGTCATACTGTCCGTGTATCTACCAACTACCTGATTCATGATGAGAGCCGTGAGGCTGATAATAAGATTGAAGAGTTCCTGTACAACACCTTTAAGGAGGGTAAGTTGTTAGGTGAAGGTGTTTCAATCGATCAGTTCCGTGACTATGATAACCGTGCTGGTGGTTCTTTGATTTCTTCACAGAAGGTAGGTCCTTCTATTGCTGAGGATATCACTTACGGAGCTATCATCTCTGTCATCTTGGCTTTGGCTGCTATCTTTATCTACATTTTGGTTCGTTTCCGCAATGTGGCATATTCTGTAGGTTCTACCATCGCATTGACTTCTGATACCTTATTAATTATAGGTGCATATTCAATCTGCTATGGTTGGATGCCATTCTCACTGGATATTGACCAGACCTTCATCGGTGCTATTCTGACCGCTATCGGTTACTCTATCAACGATAAGGTGGTTATCTTCGACCGTATCCGTGAGTTCTTCACTCTGTATCCAAAGCGTGACCGTCAGGATCTGTTCAACCAGTCATTGAACTCTACTTTGGCTCGTACCATCAATACTTCTGTTTCTACATTGGTAGTATTGCTGTGTATCTTCATCCTGGGTGGTGACAGTATCCGTAGCTTTGCATTCGCAATGATTCTGGGTGTAATTATCGGTACATGTTCATCATTGTTCATTGCTGCCCCTGTTGCTTACATTACCATGGGTCGTCGCATCAAGGATGCCGATGCAGTTGAGGAAGTTCCTGCTAAGTAAGACAAGTAAAGTCTACAAATAAATTGGGGAGAGTGCTTATCACTCTCCCCAATTCTTTTTTATCTCATCAAAAATAGAAAAAAGTTCGTCAACGGTTTCAGCCCTGAGCATCCGGATTCTCGTTTCCCTGAAGTTGCTTAATCCTTTAAATAAAGGTGTAGCGGCTAAATGTCTACGGATATGGAGAATACCCCGGTATTCATCAATTCGCTCAACGCTTTGTATTACCTGACTTCGTAAGACATCCATCTTATAATCAAAGGTGAGGTTATCCAGCAACTCATTGGTGTCAAGGTAGTGCCTCATTTCCTTGAACACCCAAGGTCTTCCAAAACTGGCTCTTCCCACCATCACAGCATCCACTCCATATTTATCAAAACATTCTTTGGCTCGTTCTGGGGTGGTGACATCGCCATTTCCTATAATAGGAATACGCATTCTGGGATTCTCTTTCACTTTGCCGATTAGCGACCAATCTGCCTCGCCTGTGTACATTTGGGCTCTTGTCCTTCCGTGGATGGTTAATGCTTGAATGCCACAATCTTGAAGTTGCTCGGCTAATTCCACGATAACTTTGTGGTTGTCATCCCATCCTAAACGGGTTTTTACTGTTACGGGAATTTTGACTGCTTCTACAACCGCTTTTGTGATGTCCAGCAACAGAGGAATATTTTGAAGCATACCGGCACCGGCACCTTTTCCTGCTACCCGTTTAACCGGGCACCCGAAGTTAATATCCAGGACATCCGGGTGAGCTTCTTCTACAATACGTGCGGCTTCTACCATGGATGCCACATCCCTACCGTAGATTTGAATGGCTACAGGTCTTTCATCCTCATGTATGGAAAGCTTCTGGATGGACTTGTTTACTGAGCGGATTAAGGCATCAGCCGATACAAACTCCGAGTACACCATGGATGCACCCATCTGTTTGCACATCAGGCGAAATCCCATATCAGTTACATCCTCCATGGGGGCTAAAACTACGGGTCTTTTGCCTAAATCTATCGTTCCTATCTTCATGAATTACTAATTTTTGGCAAAAGTACTACAATTTAGGGAAAATGTAGTAATTTTGCGGACACAAATGTTTTTTCCATGAAAAGAGACGAATTTGAGATAATGGCACCCGTCGGCAGTCGCGAATCTTTCGGAGCTGCCATTCAGGCAGGAGCCAACTCCATTTATTTCGGTATTGAAAACCTGAATATGCGTGCACACTCTGCAAGCACATTTACCATACATGATTTGCGGGAAATAGCGGCAACCTGTAATGAGCATGGCATAAAAAGCTACCTGACGGTAAATACGATTATTTACGGTGAGGACATAGCTTTGATGCATACCATCATCGATGCTGCCAAGGAGGCTGGAATCTCGGCCGTGATTGCCAGTGATGTTGCTGTAATGACCTATTGTAATAAGGTGGGGCAGGAGGTGCATCTTTCTACTCAGTTGAACATCAGTAATGTTGAGGCGCTCCGTTTTTATGCACAGTTTGCTGATGTGGTGGTGTTGGCTCGTGAACTTAATTTACGCCAGGTGCGTGAAATCTACGATGCCATTCAGGAAGAGCAGATTAAAGGTCCAAAGGGCGAACTGATTCGAATTGAGATGTTCTGTCACGGTGCCTTGTGCATGGCGGTAAGTGGAAAGTGCTATCTCAGCCTGAATAATTTGGGCAGAAGTGCTAATCGTGGAGAATGTATGCAGTTGTGTCGTCGCCAGTATATCGTTAAGGATAAAGAAAGCGATATGGAATTGGAGGTTGACAATAAGTATATCATGAGTCCAAAGGACTTAAAGACGATTGGTTTCATGGACCAGATGATGAATGCTGGTGTTCGTGTCTTCAAAATTGAGGGACGTGCACGTGGTCCTGAGTATGTCCGCACGGTTGTGGAGTGCTATAATGAGGCCATTCAGGCTGTCTTGGATGGAAAATGGTGTGAGGATGTCAGCAAACAATGGGATGAGCGCTTGCGTACCGTATTTAACAGAGGTTTCTGGGATGGCTATTATTTGGGCCAGACCTTGGGAGAATGGAGTGAGCGTTACGGATCGGAAGCAACCGAGAAAAAGGTCTATGCAGGTAAAGGCATCAAATATTTCAGTAATATTGGTGTTGCCGAATTCCAGATAGAAGCATGCGAGATCAAAGTGGGTGACAAGTTGCTCATCACTGGTCCTACAACTGGTGCTTTGTTTATGACATTGGAGGAGGCTCGTGTGAACCTGAAGCCTGTAGAGGTTGTAAAGAAAGGAGTTCGCGTGTCCATTAAGGTCCCTGAGAAGATACGTCCAAGTGATAAATTATATGTTCTCAGAAACAGTGAGGAACTTTTACAGGAACGCATCAGAAAGCAGCCATTCGTGATTGTAAAGGATGGTGGACAAAGTTGCTTTTAATATAAAACAATTAGAAAAGAAATATACATGGAAGAATTTGAACTGATAGCTAAAACATTTCAGGGATTGGAGGAGGTTCTGGCTAAGGAACTGACAGCTCTGGGTGCTAACAATATACAGATAGGTCGCCGAATGGTGTCTTTTACTGGCGATAAGGCCATGCTTTATCGGGCCAACTTCAGCTTGCGTACAGCATTACGTATCTTAAAACCTTTAAAGCATTTCCAGGCTAAGAATGCCGATGAGGTTTATGAGGCTGTCAAGGCTATTGATTGGAGCAGCATAATGGACGAGAGCCGTTCATTCAGCGTTGATGCAGTGGTGTTCAGTAATGAGTTCCGCCATTCTCAGTATGTTGCTTACCGTGTGAAGGATGCCATTGTTGACTATTTCCGTGAGAAGACCGGCAACAGACCCAATGTGAAGATCAGCAACCCGGATTTATATGTCAATATCCATATTGCTGAAGAGTCATGTACGTTGTCTTTGGATAGTTCGGGCGAGTCTCTCCATCGTCGCGGATACCGTCAGGAAGCTGTTGAGGCTCCATTGAACGAGGTTTTGGCAGCTGGTATGCTGTTGATGACTGGTTGGAATGGTGAGTGCGACTTGATCGACCCGATGTGTGGTTCTGGTACTATTCCTATCGAAGCAGCTTTGATTGCCAGAAACATAGCACCAGGCGTGTTCAGACAGGGTTATGCTTTCGAGAAGTGGAATGACTTTGATAAAGACTTGTTCGAGGAAATTTACAATGACGATAGTCAGGAACGTGATTTCAATCATCATATCTATGGTTATGACATCAAACAGCAGGCCAATGTTATTGCTCAGCGCAATGTTAAGGCAGCCGGTGTAAGCCAGGATATAACATTGGATGTGCGTGATTTTGCAGAATTCACTCAACCTGCAGAGAAAAGCATTATTGTAACCAATCCTCCTTATGGCGAACGTATTTCTGCTGATGATCTCTTGGGATTATATGAGATGATTGGCTCAAAATTCAAACATGAGTTTAGAGGAAATGACGCTTGGGTATTAAGCTATCGTGAAGAGTGTTTTGCCAAGATCGGTCTTAAGCCTAGTGTCCGTATTCCATTATATAATGGAGCATTGGAATGTGAATTCCGCAAGTACGAAATGTTTGAGGGCCGCTTCAAGTCATTCCGTGCAGAGGGTGCTGAACTGGACAAGTCGGAACGTCCGATGTTCAGTAAGCCTTTGAAGGGCAAATCGTTCCGTTCTGAGAAACGACAGAATACAAAGCCGGAGAAAGAGGAACCTGTTAGTTTGCTGGATAGCTTGAGCGAGTATGATCCAACAGATGAGCTGGAGGCTCGTTATCGCAAGGCTGTTGGCCGACGCAAGGCAGCTGAACGTGAGCGCTTAGAGTATGGAAGAGCCCGTCGCGCCCAGTTGCGTGAGGAGCAGAGAGAGAACGAAACCACTGAAAGAAATGAGCGTAAGCCGTTCAGAAAAGAGGAAAAACCATTCTCAAAGAGAGACGGAAAGCCATATCGTAAGGATGGTGAGCGTAAACCATTCCATAAGGATGGTGACCGTAAGCCTTTCCGTAAAGATGATAAGAAGGACGACCGTCAGCAAAGACGTGAGAACCGTAAGAGAATGTTTGGCAAAAGAGAAGAATAATAACTGAAACACATGAAAAAGATAGTAGTATTGGCTTTGGCCTTAATTGGTATGGTTATGCCTGTTTCTGCACAACAAAAGAGAAGTTTTACACTTGAGGATGTCATGCCTGGAGGAAAGCAGACAGCTAGCTTACAGGTAGAGAACATGAATTTGGCATGGTGGGGTGATAAACTGGTGAAGTTGGGTCCTGGTGCAATGTCAACTGTTGACCTTAAAAATGGCTCCGATACTCCATTCCTGCAGTTGGATGAGGTGAAATCTTTGTTGAAGCAGCAGGGCTTGGGTAATATGGGCAGTTTCTCAAGTACCCGTTTTATTGCCGGTGCTAATAAGGCATTGTTCCGTACTTCAACCCATATGGTTGCTTACAACTTGGATACACATGCAGTAGAGGCTGCCGTTCCTGTACAGGGTACTCAGAACGTGGATGTTGCAGAGCAGACAATGAAGGCTGCTTATACCCGCGAGAACAATCTGTTTGTCTTCTCTGGTAACCGTGAGATCCAGGTAACCAATGAGCCAAAAGGAATCCTTTGCGGTCAGAGTGTTCATCGCGATGAGTTCGGTATCAGAAAGGGTACTTTCTGGAGTCCTAAGGGTAACCTCCTGGCATTCTATTGGATGGACGAGCGCATGGTTGCTGATTATCCACAGGTTGATATCTCTACCCGTATTGCAACATTAGTTCCAGATAAGTATCCTATGGCAGGTTGTACCAGCCATGTGGTTAAGGTGGGTGTTTTTAATCCGGAAACACAGCAGACTGTTTACTTGAAGACAACTGATCCTGTTGACCGTTATTTTACCAATATCAGCTGGAGTCCAGACGAGAAGAGTGTATTTGTCATTGAGGTGAACCGTGATCAGAATCACGCAGAATTGATTCAGTATGATGCCCAGACAGGTGATAAGGTGGCACTCCTGTATGAGGAGACACATCCAAAATATGTAGAGCCTGAACATCCATTGACATTCTTGCCTTGGGATAGCAATAAGTTTATCTACCAGACAGAACGGGATGGATACAATCACTTGTATCTGTTCGATCTGGCTCAGAAACAGGAAGGCCATTGGCAGGATTGTGCCGCAGGTGGCAAGTGCATTGAGCATGTAAAGGTTACCCCAATCACTACTGGTGACTGGATGGTTAAGAGTATTGTTGGTTTCTCATCAACGACAAAGGAGATTGTTTTGCAGACCACTGCTGTTACTCCTATCGACTTTACATTGATGGCTGTTAATGTGATGACTGGCAAGCAGCGCAGTTTAGGAACTCAGGAAGGTTCACACCGCGCCTCTTTGTCTGAGAGTGGCAAATGGTTGCTGGATAATTACACTTCTGCCAAGATTGCCCGCAACATTGATGTTTTGCCATTGACAGGTAAGGCTAAGACTTTGAACCTGTTGACAGCCAGCAACCCAATGGATGCGTTGAATCTCCCAGAGGTTACCGTAGGAACTATCAAGGCTGCAGATGGACAGACCGATTTGTACTACCGTCTTATCAAGCCTTTGAATTATGATCCAAACAAGAAATACCCAGCTATCATTTATGTCTATGGTGGTCCTCATGCACAGATGATTACCAATACCCGTAACTATGCTGCCGGTGGTTGGGATATGTATATGGCACAGAAGGGATATGTGATGTTGACCGTTGATGGACGTGGTAGCGATAGCCGTGGCTTGAATTTTGAGAATGCAACATTCCGCAAGCTGGGTACCGAGGAGATGAAGGACCAGATGAAGGGTGTTGTATTGCTGAAGTCATTAGGTTATGTTGACGAAAATAAAATTGGAGTTCACGGATGGAGCTTTGGCGGTTTCATGACTACCGATCTGATGTTGACTTACAACGATACCTTCAAGGTGGGTGTTGCTGGTGGTCCGGTTATCAATTGGGCATACTATGAAGTAATGTATGGCGAGCGTTACATGGACACTCCTCAGTCTAATCCGGAAGGTTATGATGGAAACAATCTGACTCTCCGTGCAAAGGACCTGAAGGGTAAGTTGCAGCTGATTATCGGTGGAAATGACCCTACATGTGTCCCACAGCATACCTTGTCGTTCATTCGTGCTTCCATTAATGCCGAAACTCAGCCGGATTTGTTTATCTATCCAGGCGATGGACATAATATGGGTGGCCGTGACCGTGTTCATTTGTACACACGTATTACTCAGTATTTTGATGATCATTTGAAATAACATATACAATGAAAATATTATTATTAGGTTCAGGCGGCCGTGAGCATGCCTTGGCTTGGAAAATCAGCCAGAGTCCAAAAGTTGAGAAGCTGTTTATCGCACCAGGAAATGCTGGTACAGCTAATGTGGGTGAGAATGTTTCAATGAAGGCAGATGATTTTGATGCCATCAAGCAGTTTGTTCTCCAGCAGGGTGTTGACATGGTGGTTGTTGGTCCTGAGGATCCATTGGTGAAAGGCATCTATGACTATTTCAAGCAGGATGCTCAATTGGCAAATGTCCCAGTGATTGGCCCTAGCAAGAAAGGTGCCGTTTTGGAAGGCAGTAAGGATTTTGCCAAGGGATTTATGCAGCGTCATTCTATTCCAACAGCAGCATATTGTACCTTTGACGGAAACACATTGGAGGAAGGCTTGAAGTTCTTGGAAACATTAAAGGCTCCTTATGTATTGAAGGCTGATGGTCTGTGTGCAGGTAAGGGTGTTTTGATCCTTCCTACTCTGGAAGAGGCCAAGAAAGAACTGAAGGAAATGTTGGGCGGTATGTTCGGACAGGCTTCTGCTCAAGTTGTTATCGAGGAGTTCTTGAGTGGAATTGAGTGTTCAGTATTTGTACTGACCGATGGAAAGAATTATAAGATTTTGCCAGAGGCAAAGGACTACAAGCGTATCGGTGAGCATGATACAGGTTTGAATACAGGTGGTATGGGTAGTGTTAGCCCTGTTCCATTTGCAGATGCGGAGTGGATGAAGAAGGTTGAAGACCGAATTATCCGTCCTACTGTTGAAGGTTTGGCAGAGGAAGGCATTGATTACAAGGGATTCATATTCTTTGGCTTGATTAATGTGAATGGCAACCCAATGGTTATTGAATACAATGTTCGTATGGGTGATCCTGAAACAGAATCTGTCATGTTGCGCATTAAGAGCGACTTGGTTGATTTGTTCGAAGGTGTTGCTGCTGGTAATTTGGATGAGAAGACTTTGGAGATTGATGAGCGTTCAGCTGTGTGCGTGATGTTGGTAAGTGGAGGCTACCCTCAGGCTTATGAGAAGGGCTTCCCTATTACAGGTATCGACCAGGTAGAGAATAGCATTGTCTTCCATGCCGGTACTGCTATGAAAGACGGTCAGGTCGTTACAAATGGAGGTCGTGTCATTGCTGTTAGCAGTTATGGAAAAGACAAGGCCGAGGCATTGGCTCAGAGTTTCTTGCAGGCTCAGAAAATCGAATATCAGAAGAAATATTTCCGTAGCGATATTGGTGCAGACCTGTAATACTGGAAATACATGTCCGCGCAGAGATACTTACACAATAAATTGGCTACCAGCAGTTTTTTACTGCCGGTAGCCTTTGTGCTGAGTTTACTTCTGTGGTACATTCATGGTATTACATCCGATTTGCATCTTGTATTAGGCTTCATTGCGTGTTTGTCTTGTACTGCACTTATGATGGAGTTAAACAATGCTTACGTATTGTTGCGAGTGAGGTCGCGCATGGTCTCTGCAACTTTTGCTCTGCTTTGGGCTTCGTGCTCTTCGCTACATGTGTTGCAGTGGTCGCATGTTGTTGCTCTATGTTTTATTCTGACGTATCATTCCCTCTTTCATGCTTATCAGCAGCAAAGTACATCAGTAGATACATTTAATGCGTTTCTATGTTTAGGCATCAGCTCAATTATTGTTCCTCAGTTAATGATCTTGGCAATACCATTAGCTGTTGCTTTCGCATGGTTTCAAGCAATGAATGCCCGCTCATTCTTTGCTATGCTGTTAGGGCTAATTACACCTTTGTGGCTTGGAATAAGTTGTGGTTTCCTGACTGATTCGTTGCCCGTGCTGCAGGATTATTTCTTGTCAAAAGTCCAGTGGTCATTGAGCTATTATCGCCAGTTGACAATACCTCAGGTAAGTCTTTTTGCCTGGATTCTCATCATGGATGTGATTGCTGTAAGCCATGTGCTCCGCTATAGTTATAAAGACAAGATCCGTACACGTATGTTTTATTATTTCATGTCGTGGATGACTCTTGTACTGATTGCGTTGGTATTGGCTTTCCCGCAATATTTTCAGGTAATGCTGATTTTACTGATAACGAACAGCAGCCCTTTGATAGCTCATTATATTACTCTGGCCAATGGAAAGGTGCCTAGAGCCATTTTTCTGATAGCACTATTCCTGTTAATTGCAATAATAACAATGAACCTATGGCTGCCATTACTGATTTCCTGATTCTTTATGGCTATTGGGGCATGATTGTTGCAGCCTTTTTGGCCGGTACGGTAGTTCCATTTAATGCAGAGCTCGTAATGGCTGCCTTGTCTGCAGCGGGTTTGAATCCTGTTTTGCTGATATGTTGTGGAACATTGGGAAGTGTCTGTGGCTGCATGACCTGTTTCTTTTTGGGTTATTTGGGCAAGATGGAATGGCTGTATAAGTTGGGCATGAAGCCAAGGACATTGGAAAGAGCTAAACGGTTTGTGGACAATAGAGGAGCATGGATGGCTATTTTTTCCTTCCTGCCTATTATCGGTAACGGTATCTCTATTACTTTGGGATTAATGCGTGCGAACAAATATGTGGTGTTATTTGCTTTGATTGTCAGTCGGGCTTTATTGTATAGTATTTGTGCTTTTGCTCCTAAATTCTGGTTTTAATGAAAATGAAATATTTTATTTGGTTAATATTTATTGCATGCGTCCTTTTCGGATGCTCACCTGTTGCAAAAACGGATAAGAATACAGTTTTTGTAACCATTGAGCCTTTGCGCTATCTGACAGAGCAGATTGCAGGCCCGGAATGGGAGGTGTTGACAATGGTTCCCGAGGGTAGTAGTCCCGAAACTTATGATCCTTCTCCAGTTCAATTGGTTCAACTAAGTGGCAGTCGTGCTTTTTTTGCGGTGGGCTATTTAGGTTTTGAAATGCATTGGCTGGATAATTTAAAGGAAAATGCCAAGGGAGTTTCGTTCTATTCTGCTGGCGAAGGTGTTCAGCTGATCGAAGGGCATCACCATCACCATGATGACGACGATGAGGAAGAAGGTGTTGATCCGCATATTTGGACAACTCCTAAGAACGCTTTGCAGATGGCTCGTAATATCTGTTCTGCTTTTTGTCAGATGGATCCTGATCATGCAGAGGATTATCAGCATAATCTGATTGATTTGGAGAAGACCCTTATGCAGACGGATAGTGCTATCCGTCAACAATGTGCCCAAGGAGTCCAGCAGGCATTTGCTATTTATCATCCGTCACTTACCTATTTTGCCCGGGATTATGGTGTACAGCAGATTAGCATAGAAGAAGATGGAAAGGAACCATCTCCTTCCCAACTCAAGTCATTGGTAAAATTATGCCGTGAAAAGGAAGTTCGTACCATATTTATTCAGGCAGAATTCAATACGCAGAATGCTGAAACATTAGCCAAGGAAATTGGTGCTCAACTGGTCCCTATCAATCCGTTAAGTTACGACTGGAATGGTCAGATGCTGAAAATTATTCAATCCCTGAAACCATGAATAAATTAATAGAACTTCAGAGCATTCAGGCTGGTTATGGACAAAAGACTGTTCTCCGTGATGTGAATTTGACCATTTTCGAGCATGATTTCTTGGGGGTAATTGGGCCGAATGGCGGTGGAAAAACCACATTGATGCGGGTTATTTTGGGATTGTTGAAACCTACATCTGGAAAGATCCGGTTTTTCCAGAATAACCAGCCTGTATCAAGAATTACGATAGGGTATCTTCCTCAATACAGCCAGATAGACAAAAAATTCCCGATTTCTGTTCATGAGGTTATTTTAAGTGGACTTTACCGTGACAAACCTTTTTTGCGTGATTATACTGCAGCGCAGAAAGAACGTGTTACGGAAGTGATTGCTCAGATGGGGTTGGAAGGTTTGGAAAATCGGCAGATCGGTGAGTTGAGCGGTGGCCAGCTGCAACGGGTCTTGCTGGGACGGGCCGTTGTGCAGCATCCTCAGGTTGTTATTCTGGACGAGCCAAACACTTATCTTGACATGAGGTTTGAAGAGCGCCTGTATCAGTTGCTCAACGAAATTAATCGTGAGAGTGCGATTATTTTGGTAAGCCATGATATTGGAACCATTTTGCAGAACGTGAAGACGGTTGCCTGTGTGAATGAAACACTGGATTACCATCCGGACACTCATGTATCCGGACAATGGTTAGAGGAAAAATTCGGTTGCCCGATTGAATTGTTGGGACATGGACATTTGCCTCACCGTATTTTGAGCTGTCATCACGGTAAGAACATTCTGCATAGGAATATGGATAATGGTAAGTAATATCAGTAGGTTGATAGTTGTCTAAAAAAAACTAAAAACGCGCTGTAATCCTACGGATTTCAGTATCTTTGCATCTCGAAATTAAAAAAATGATGAAAAAGTATAATCTGGTAAACAACCTCACAGGTTGGATTACATTTTTGATTGCGGCTTTTACTTATTGCTCTACTATAGAGCCAACCGCAAGTTTCTGGGACTGCCCGGAATTTATATCTACCGCTTTTAAGTTGGAAGTGGGTCATCCACCTGGTGCGCCTTTCTTTATGCTGACGGCAAATCTGTTTTCTCAGTTTGTCAGCGATCCTAGCAAGGTGGCATTAATGGTGAATATCATGTCAGCATTGCTGAGTGCAGGTTGTATACTGTTCTTATTCTGGAGTATAACCCATTTGGCAAAGCGCTTGGTTTGTATGCATGATGAAGAGCCATCCATGTTGCAGATAATTGGCATTATGGCTGCAGGTATAGTGGGTGCTTTGGCCTATACGTGGAGCGATACTTTCTGGTTTAGTGCTGTTGAAGGTGAGGTTTATGCTTATTCTTCATTGTTTACTGCTGTCGTTTTCTGGCTGATTCTCAAATGGGAAGATCAGGCAGAAGACCCTCATAGTGATCGTTGGTTGATTCTCATTGCCTATTTGACCGGTTTGAGTATTGGCGTTCATTTGCTGAACTTGCTATGTATTCCAGCCATTGTTCTGGTGTGGTATTACAAGAATAATCCAAATGCCACATTGAAGGGCAGCTTGTTCGCACTGACAGTAAGTGCCGGTTTGGTGGCTGCAGTTCTGTATGGCATCGTTCCTGGTATTGTTAAAGTCGGCGGATGGTTTGAATTACTGTTTGTAAACGATTGGGGATTCTCTTTCAATACCGGATTGTACGTATATATCGCATTGCTGTTCGCGGTTGTGATTTGGGCCATCTATGAGAGTTATCAGGCCACTAGCCGTGTACGTGCTAATATTTCGTTCCTGTTGAGCGTCACTTTATTAGGTATACCTTTTTATGACTATGGCACAATCTGTATAGTATCTGCTGTAGTTGTGTTGGGTATCTTGGCGTTTTTACTTTGGAAAAAGCAGGAAATCATCACCTATCGTATCATGAATACGGCAGTGTTGTGCTTGTTTATGATTATGGTAGGATATAGCTCTTATGCTGTAATTGTAATCCGCTCTACCGCTAATACTCCTATGGATCAGAATTCACCTGAGGATATTTTCACTTTAGGTGAGTATTTGGGACGTGAGCAGTACGGAACCCGACCTTTGTTCTATGGACAGACTTATGCCAGTCAGGTGCAGTATAAGGTTGTTGACCGCGATGGAGCACAGTATTGTGTCGCTCAGTCTGTAGAGGGACAGCCCGTTTATCAGCGTCATGAAAAGGCAAATCCGGAGGAAAAGGATTCTTATGAAATCGTACGTCGCAAGACTGATTATATTTATCCAAGCAATCAGATGATGATTTTCCCTCGTATCTGGTCTGATCAGCATGCTGCATCTTATGAGGATATTCTGGGTGGAATTGAGGGCCATTATGTCAGCAATGACAATCCATGTGATCCGGAAAACAATATGATTAAGTTGCCTACACAGTGGGACAATATCCGTTTCTTCTTCCAGTATCAGCTGAACTTCATGTACTGGCGTTATTTCATGTGGAATTTTGCCGGTCGTCAGAACGATATCCAGAGTTTTGGAGAGTCTGAGCATGGCAACTGGATAACCGGTATCAGTTTCATTGATAACCTGATGTATGGCGACCAGAACTTGTTGCCAGATGTGCTGAAAGAGAATAAGGGACATAATGTGTTTTTCTGCTTGCCTCTGCTGTTGGGCCTTTTAGGCTTGTTCTGGCAGGCATATAAGGGAGATAGAGGTATTCAGCAGTTTTGGGTGACATTCTTCCTGTTCTTTATGACAGGTATTGCCATTGTTGTGTATTTGAATCAGACACCAAACCAACCACGTGAGCGTGATTATGCCTATGCTGCTTCCTTCTATGCGTTTGCTATCTGGATCGGTTTAGGAGTTTTGGCTGTGATAGATTGTGTAAAGCATTTCTGCAAGAAAGAGAGTGTTGTTATTTCCTCTGTGGTAGGAGCCGTATGTCTGTTGGTTCCATTGCAGATGGTAAGTCAGACTTGGGATGATCATGACCGTAGCGGCCGTTATACTTGCCGAGACTTCGGACAGAATTATTTGATGACTCTGCCAGATGAAGGAAATCCTATCATCTTTACCAATGGTGACAATGATACTTTCCCATTGTGGTATAATCAGGATGTAGAAGGCTTCCGTACCGATGCACGTGTTTGTAACCTTTCTTACTTGCAGACCGATTGGTATATAGACCAGATGCGTCGTCCAAGTTACGAATCTCCTAGTCTGCCTATCAACTGGAACCGTTTGGACTATGTGTCAGGTACCAATGAGTATGTTCAGGTCCGTCCAGAGATGAAGGAGGGTGTACTTCAGTTCTATCATGAGCATCCGGTTGAGGCAGCCAAGGGCTTGGGTGAGAATCCTTTTGAGTTGAAGAATATTCTGAAGCATTGGGTGCTGAATCCAGAAATGCATTATATCCCTACCGATACCATCGAAATAACATTGGATAAGGAGGCTATACGCAAGAGCGGAATGATGGTTCCTGATTCTATTCCTGATAAGATGGTTCTGCCTCTGCGCAAGCGTGGCTTGTACAAGAGTGAACTGATGATGCTGGAAATGATGGCCAACAGCAATTGGTCACGTCCAATGTATATGGCTATCACTGTCGGAACAGAAAATCATTTGGGAATGGATGATTATTTTGTCCAGGAAGGTTTGGCATACCGTATTACCCCATTCAATTGGGCAGAATTAGGCCAGTCTTCTAATGATCATGCAGTTGATTCCGATAAGATGTATGACAATCTGATGACCCGTTATAAGTTTGGTGGTGTAAATGTTCCAGGTTTATATTTGGATGAGACAGTTTTGCGCATGTGTGGAACTCATCGCCGAATGTTCAGCATTCTGGTTAATCAGTTGGTTGCTGAAGGAAAGAATGAGAAGGCATTGAAGGCTTTGCAGTATTGCGAGGAAATGCTCCCTGCTGTTTCTGTTCCTCATTCACACCAGACAGGTTCTCTGGATCTGGCAAAAGCATGGGTTGCCGTAGGTCATAAGGATGAAGCCGTGAAACTTTATAGTGAAATGGCTGAGACAGCATCACAGTATTGCACATATTTCTTGTCATTGGATGATTACCGTTTGGCAAGTAGTGATGTCCGTTATTACATGAGTGTCTTGAATGAATGCGTTGAGAGTTTGGAACCAATTGATTCGCAGAAATCAAAGTTCTTTGACGCTAAGTTGCAGGCCGTTTTGCAGGGATATCAGGTTCGTGCTGATAGATAATGATAATTGAACAACCATCAGTATTTCTCCGTTGGCTTTACCCCGGAGCACTGTGGAGAATGGACCGTCATCAAAAGGCAGTGTATCTGACTTTTGATGACGGCCCTATTCCTGAGGCTACTCCATTTATCATCAACACATTGGAGCATTACGGAATTAAGGCCACTTTCTTTATGGTGGGAGATAATGTCCGTAAGCATCCGGATGAATATCAGCTGGTAGTGAACCATGGACATCGTATCGGCAATCACACTTACAATCATATCAGTGGCTTGAAGTATCTTAGTAAGAATTATCTGGCTAATACGGATAAAGCCAATGAACTTTTGCATACTGATCTGATGCGGCCTCCTCACGGATGGATGCGCTGGCTGCAGTATCATGTGCTGAAGAAGCATTATAAAATTGTAATGTGGGATGTGGTAACGCGCGATTACAGTAACCGGCTTACAGCTCAGGATGTTTTGGAGAATGTTAAGCGTTATACCCGTAACGGCAGTATCATTACTTTTCATGATTCCATTAAAAGTATTGATAAATTACACGAGATACTGCCTTCTGCCATTGAATGGCTGATGAAAGAGGGGTATGAATTCAGATTGTTGTAGACGATGCACGCTTTGTGGCGTGCATTTTTTTTACAGGAGTCTTTTACTGAGGTATCTTACCGGATACCAGACGCACAGATTGCCCACAATAGTAACAGTCAGGAAGACCAGAATCACATCCCAGGCGTGCACACTCACAGGATAGGCATCAATGATGAAACTGCCGCTTGAATCTCCCAGACTCAGCCATCCGAATGTCTTCTGTCCCCAACAGAGCAGGACACCTAAAAGAGTACCGGTAACGGCTCCAAATGTTGAGATCAGTCGTCCTTCAAAAAGGAAAATACTGCAGATCTGGCTGTCGCTGGCACCCATATTCCGCAGTGTTGATACATCGGCTTTCTTGTCAATGATCAACATGCTCAGACTGCCCACGATGTTACAGCACGCAATGACTAGAATAAAGGTCAGGAACAGGTAGGAGAGCAGTTTCTCCACCTCCATAATGCGGAAAATATCCGCCTGTTGCTCATAACGGTCCAAAACCCGATACCCGTTTCCCAACTGTTTTTGGATGTCTTTTTTTACTTTACTTACATCACTTCCGGGTTTGCATGCTATTTCCAGGGCGGTAAGGCTGTTTTCTGCTTCAAAGATAGAACGTGTAAATTCCAGACTGGTCAGGACAAAATGATTGTCATACTTACTCTGCATGGTACTGAATACCACTCCAGGCGATTCCAGTTTGGCCTGGTTGAAACTGGCCGCAGGATTGGCCATGTTCACCTTGGCTCCTCGTTTGGGAGCATAGACTTGCAGCGGCTCCTCAAAACGGGCTCCTACCTCTAATTGCTGGGTTAATTGAATGCCCAAAATACCGTATTGCATCACATCTGCGTGCAATTGGAAAGCTCCATCACCATATAGCAGATTCCCGATATCTGTCAATTCAATGAAGTTGTCTTCAACACCTTTAAGGGTAACGATGGCTTGGTGATTGCCATTTATGACAAGGGCGTTGTCTTCCAGCGTCTCAGTCAGGATGGCGATATCCTTGTTTTGCCTCAATGCCTGAAGTTTGGCATCCTCATGCTTCATGTATTTACCTTCCACGGGAACCACTTTTAGCTCCGGATCAAATGCGGTAAAAAAGGATGCCACCATGTCATGAAAGCCATTGAAAACCGACAAGGTGCAGATGAGGGCCATAGTAGCCAATGCCACACCGCATACCGAAATACCCGAGATGATATTAATGGCATGGTGCGACTTCTTGGCAAACAGATAGCGTCGGGCTACATAGAACGGGAAGTTCACGGATTACTGCTTTAGCAATCGATCAATGTTGTCAATATAATCCAGTGAGTCGTCTACAAAGAACTTCAGCTCAGGAATGATGCGCAATTGCTTGCCTACACGTGTACCTAAGTCGAAACGGATGGCTTTCATGTTGTTGTTCACATTCTGGATAATCTCATCCGCACGCTCACTGGGAAAAACGCTCAGGTAAGTGCGCGCAATACTCATGTCCGGGCTGATACGGACGGCACTTACTGATACCAAAACGCCTGGCATCTGACGGGTCTGAGCCTGAAAAATCAGACTTAACTCTTTCTGTATCAATCGTGATACCTTATTTTGACGGGTTGTCTCCATATGTTCAATTGTTTATTTATGCGGCAAAGTTACTGCAAATATTTTTGATTCTCGTGATTTTAGCTTAATTTTGCGTTGAAAGAATTAATTTTAAAGGAAATGAGAATACAACTGTTAAGTCTGGCTTTGTTGGCATCTTTGTCAGTGAATGCCGAGAAAATCGATATCAAAACATTGCAGCATGCGGGTCCGTTTGTCCTTCAGGCTCCAGTGGCTATTGACAACACCAATGCAAAGGGTGATACTTATAATGTACAATCGGTTCTGGATCAGCCCATGAGCCAGTTGCTGAAATCAGGAAATGAAGTCACAGCCGGTCCTGTGGCTTTGCCAACCGAAGGTAATGCCTTGAATGTCTATGGCTTTTCTTTGCAGAACTCTCGTTATGCTACCGTACAGTTGTTGGTTGAGGGAGTGGATAAATATAAGGTGTTTGTCGACGGAAAAGCGTCTTCCGGTTCTGTGAAGTTGGAGCCGGGTACCCATCAGGTGCTGATTCAGTGCCTTAGCCAGGCTGGACATGCCGAAAACCTGAAGGTCTCGGTAGACGATCCTCAAGGATTGGTTTCTCAGGGTGACGCTCATGGGCGGATGTATGGATTGAAGGATGTACTGCTGGGCGAGCGTTGCAGTGGCGTCAGTTTGTCTCCTGACGGACGTTACAGCATCACCAATTATACCACTACCTTGGAAGGAGGTAAAAGCAGCCGGCGCAGTGTAGTCACAGAGTTGGCTACTGGTCGTCAGCACACTACCACGGAACGAATTCAGTGGATGCCACGCAGTAACCGCTATTATTTCCAGCGCAACGCATTGGATGGCCAGCAGCTGGTTGTTGTCGATCCGACTAATGGATCACAGGAAATTCTGGCAGAAAATGTGCCTTCCGGCCGCTTCCAGATTGCTCCTAGCGAGGACTACCTGCTTTACAGCACTTATGACGAAGGACCTAAGGAACGTCAGGAAATTTATCAGGTATTGACACCGGATGACCGTCAGCCAGGTTGGCGCAACCGTTCCAATTTAGCAAAGTATGATCTGAAGACAGGCATCATGCAGCCACTGACCTTTGGTCATCACAATATTTATTGCAGTGACATTTCACAGGATGGAAGTAAACTGTTAGTTATGAAAAGTGAGGCTCGTCTTACACAGCGTCCTACTACACTGTCCACTTTATACCTGATGGATGTGAACACTTTGCAGATGACTCCTTTGGTAGAAAGGGATGGCTTTCTGTCTGGTGCAACCTTCTCGCCTGATGGCAAGCAGATTCTGCTTACCGGTTCTCCTGAGACATTGAAAGGTATCGGTTTGAATGTCAAACCAGACCAGATTCCAAACCAGTACGACTATCAGTTGTATATGATGGATTTGTCTTCCCGTAATATCCGCCCATTGACCAAGGACTTCAATCCTGCGGTCAGTCATGTGGAATGGAGTACAGCTGATGGTATGATTTATTTCACAGCCGAAAACCGTGATTATGTCAGTTTGTATAAGATGAACCCTACCAACGGAAAAATTCAGCAGATTGATGTCCCTGAGGATATGGTAAGTGGCTTTGGCCTGGCACAGAACGCCCCTTTTGCTGTGTGGTATGGTCAGGGTGCCAGCAACAGCGACAGGATTTATACACTGGATTTGAAGAAACTGAAATCTACCTTGACGGATGATATCAGTGCCCGTACGTTGAAAGATGTGGAATTGGGTGAGTGTCATGCCTGGAATTTCACCAATAGCCGCGGAGATACGATTTATGGACGTTATTATTTGCCTCCTCATTTTGATGCCAGCAAAAAATATCCGATGATTGTGAACTATTATGGTGGTTGCAGTCCTACCAGCCGTAATTTTGAAAGCCGTTATCCGCATCATGCCTATGCGGCTCTGGGTTATGTGGTATATGTGGTAGAGCCTAGCGGTGCCACAGGATTCGGACAGGAGTTCAGTGCCCGTCATGTGAATACTGCCGGAGAGGGCCCTGCTCAGGATATTATTGAGGGAACCAAGCAGTTCTGTAAGGAACATACTTTTGTCAATGAGAAGAAAATCGGTTGCATTGGAGCCAGCTATGGAGGATTCATGACCCAATACCTGCAGACCAAGACCGACATCTTCGCTGCTGCTATCAGTCATGCCGGTATCAGCGATCATACCAGCTATTGGGGTGAAGGATATTGGGGATATAGTTACAGCGAGGTAAGTATGGCCGACAGTTATCCTTGGACCCGTAAGGACCTGTATGTTGACCGCAGTCCGTTGTTCAATGCGGATAAGATTCATACCCCATTACTGTTTGTGCATGGTGATTCCGATACAAACGTGCCTGTAGGCGAGAGTATTCAGATGTTTACCGCTTTGAAATTGTTGGGAAGAGAGACCGCATTCGTGGCAGTCAAGGGACAGGATCACCATATTTTGGATTACGACAAACGCATCATGTGGCAGAATACCATTTGGGCGTGGTTTGCCAAATGGTTGCAGGATGATCCGACTTGGTGGAATACTATCTATACACCGAAAGATTTATAAGAATAAAGGCTCCCATCCGGGAGCCTTTATTTTAAGATTGCAGGTCTTTATTGATAAAATCAATCAGACGTTCCACGGCATCTTCCGATGGAATGTTCTTCTCGATGCAAACCTTTTTCTTGTATAAGCTTACCTTTCCGCGTGCGGCACCTACATAGCCGTAATCGGCATCGGCCATTTCACCAGGGCCATTGACAATACAGCCCATGATGCCAATCTTCAGTCCCTTCAGGTGAGAGGTGGCTGCTTTGATGCGCTTGATGGTATCCTCCAGGTCATATAGGGTACGTCCGCATCCTGGGCATGAGATGTATTCGGTTTTGCTGGTTCGCAAACGTGCGGCCTGCAGAATTGCAAAAGCGGTAGCATCAATCACATCCGATGCAATGGCGTCGCTCTGATTGTGCAGGTAGATACCATCCACTAAACCATCCATCATCAGAGCGCCCATATCTGCAGCACTCTTCAGCTGCAGGTCGTCTTTTTCTGTCTCTGCATAATGCTGGAACACGACTACCGGATTCTTCAGTCCTGCACGGGTCAGCTCATGAATCAGCGCACGATGCTCTCCTGTACGGTTCGGATGGTTGCTTTGGCTCACCACTACAATCTCAGGATGGTATTTCAGGCATGCCAGTACCTCATCGCTCAGGGTAATGTAGGTGGCAAACAGGAATTTTACAGGTGAAGGGCAGAAATGCATCATGTGCAGCATGCTGTTCTCGGTATAGGATGAGAAGGCGGGGTAGGTGTCTGCCTCTCCCTTCCATGCCGATACGTCCACAATATATTTCATGCCGGGGATGCGGTGCTCAGGCAACTCGCTTCCGCAATACAGGTAGTCGGGACGGAACTGCTCGTTCATCGCGTGCTCACCGCCCATCTGGCTGCTGATTACAACTGGCACCTGATCTCCACCGATATTTCCCACAGCTACAGTCTCACGGCGGGTAGGGTGTACAAAGTCGAAACCATCGGCTGCTGCAGCAGGAATCCAAGGATGGCCCTGACGCTGCAGGATATAATCGCGTAAAGCACGGGCTACCGGAATCTCGGCCTCAGGTGCCTCACTGAGTGATACGCGGATAGTATCTCCTAAACCATCAGCCAGGAGGGCTCCTATGCCTACGGCACTCTTGATACGTCCGTCTTCACCATCACCGGCCTCAGTGACACCCAGATGCAGTGGGAAATCCATGCCTTCCTGTTCCATGACCTGAGCCAATAGTCTCACTGTGCGTACCATGACAACGGTGTTGCTGGCCTTAATGCTGATGACTACGTCCTTGAAATTCTCCTTGACACAGATGCGAAGAAACTCCATGCAGCTCTCTACCATTCCTTCTGGAGTGTCACCGTAGCGGCTCATGATACGGTCTGATAATGAACCGTGGTTCACGCCGATACGGATGGCAGTATGATTCTCCTTGCAGATGTTCAGGAATGGAATGAAGCGGTCTGCAATCTTCTGCAGTTCCTGGGCATATTCCTCATCAGTATATTCCAAATGCTTGAAGGTGCGGGCTGCATCCACGTAATTACCCGGGTTGATACGTACTTTCTCCGCATAATGGGCGGCTACATCAGCCACTTTGGGGTTAAAATGCACATCGGCCACCAAAGGAGTGTTAATGCCCTGCGCACGCAATGCCGCATTGATATGCTGCAGGTTTTCTGCTTCGGCGGTGCCTTGAGTGGTCAGGCGAACATACTCGCCACCAGCTGCGATAATCCGCTTGGATTGCTCCACACAGGCATCGGTATCTCGGGTTACCGTATTGGTCATGGACTGGATACGGATAGGGTTGTCACCACCCATAGGGGTAGTGCCCACATTCACCTCGTGAGTGCTTCTTCTGCTATAATTAAATATGTCGGTCATAATATTTGTGGGCTATGAGCTTTGAGCCCTGAGCTATGAGTTTGGCTTCGCGATTGGACATCTCACACCTCATTGCTCATAGCTCATAGCTCAATTTGTCTTAAACTTAAACTCTACCTTTTTCAGATCCTCGTTTGCTTTAACGATTTTTTCCTTCAGGCTTTCTTTAAAGTTTTTCAGTTTGGCTGCTACCTCAGGATTGCTCAATGCTATCATCTGAGTCGCCAGGATAGCAGCATTCTGTGCAGCATTGATACCCACTGTAGCTACAGGAATTCCTGGAGGCATCTGGATAATGGAATACATAGCATCAACACCGTCCAGTACACTGCCTTTGATTGGTACGCCAATGACCGGCAGAGTGGTGTTCGCAGCGATAACTCCAGGCAGAGCAGCAGCCATTCCGGCAGCAGCGATGATGACCTGAAGGCCACGCTCCTGAGCTGTACGGGCAAACTCCTCCACTTGGGCTGGAGTGCGGTGAGCAGACAGTGCGTTCATCTCAAATGGTATCTCCATTTCATCAAAGAATTTGGCAGCCTTCTCCATGACAGGAAGATCACTGGTGCTGCCCATAATAATACTAACAAGCGGTTTCATTTCAATATAATCAGGTAATAAATATAATCAATAAAGAATTGTCCGTAGAAAATACCGATAAAGGCACAGACAAAGCCTACAGGTACTGAGAGAAGAACCTGGGCCAATGTGTGCTGGCGTAAAATCATGCGGCTGCTGCCTACAACTCCTCCCATGAACAGAGCCAGGCAGATCCACCAGATGGGATTAAAGGAGAATAGCTCTCCGTAGCACACCAATCCACCCAACAGACCTCCTACGGATGTCATATGGCCGCTGATTTTCCAGAATAGGTTGATGATGGTACATACCAACATGGCCAGTAATGAGGCCACGAGAATTCCTGTCATGTAACCCGGAACCCTGAAGTTGTACAGCAGAATCAGACAAAACAGGTATGAAGCGAACGACAATATATAAGGTACGATACGGTTCTCACGGGCACTCAGTTCCCTCAGTGACCATCCGTTCAGTCTCCTGTAGAAAAAAATACAGGTATTGGGCATCATGATGGTAAAGCAATAGACGGTTACCACAATCAGGAACTTGTATGACAAAGGCATGATTCTCAAGTAACTGAACAGGAATAGCAGGGTTACTCCAAATGTGGGTAACCACAGTGGGCTGAAGAACCAGGTGATTCCTCTGGCCAGTAACATCAAATTTTTCTCATTCATTGCTTTCTTTCTACCTTAATTACAAAATCCTTCTCATTCTGCCACTCTCCAATCCCAGTTGCTCCCGGTATTTGGCAACCGTCCTGCGGGCAATGTCATAACCGGCTTTGGCCAACAGGGTTTGCAACTTCGCATCGCTGTAAGGTGCTTGCTTGTCTTCCGAATCTATGATTTCTTTCAGCTTCTCCCGTACTTCTTGTGTGGTGATATCTTCATCTGTCTGGTTCTTTTTGGGGGTAAACCGCTCGATGAAGTATCGTTTCAATGGAAATGTTCCATAGGGAGTCTGGACGTACTTGCTGTTGCATACACGGCTCACGGTACTGATATCCACTTTAGCCAGAGCAGCCACCTCTTTCATGGTCAGAGGGCGTAAAGCACTTTCATCACCGGTCAGGAAATACTCCTTTTGACAGTCAATAATGGCTTTCATGGTGTTTAATAAAGTGGCATGCCGCTGTCGGATGGCATTGATGAAGGATTGTGCACGTTCCATCTTATCACGGATATAGGCCAGCTCCTCTCCTTCTTTCTTGCTCATTTTAGAGGCATTGTTGGCCATCTCTATGGCTTGGGTATAGGATTCACTGACATGCAGTGCCGGTACTATCGCATTGTTCAGCATCAGTTGGATATGCCCGTCCTCTACACTCAGCAAAAAGTCTGGGAGGATGGAGTTGGTATTTGGACCGATTGTGTACAGACTGCCACCGGGACGCGGGTTCAATTTTGCCAGCTCTTTTCTGAGCTGTTCTATCTCTTCCTTATCCGATTCCAGATGTGTGGCAATTTTTTCCCATCGGTTGCTGCATAAGTCTTCAAAACAGTTCTGCAGGATTTCGGTCAGTTTTGGTTTCAGTGCGTCTTGCTGACGTCGCTCCACTTGAAGCAGAAGACATTCCTGCAGGTTGCGGCCACCTATGCCTGCCGGTTCAAATTGCTGAAGCACCTTCAGGCAGGTTTCCAATTCTTCCAATGATACTTCCACCCCATTACTCAGGTAAAGCTCATCTGCAATCTTCTGAAGATCCTTATGCAACAGGCCATCTTCTTCCAGCGAGCCGATCAGGTACTTGGTGATGAACGTCTCATCTTCAGTCAGGCTGACTTCGCCCAACTGTTCCATGAGTAAATCGTTAAAGGAAACCTCGTTTCTGATTTGCCAGCTGGCTACGTCCATGGCAGATGAAGAATTGTTGCTCCCTGTCTCGTAATCATCCTCAGGGTCACGTAACACATCCTCCGAAGAATTGTAATCATTTCCTTCAGTAGAGTCTTCCTCCTGCATGAAGTCGTTATCCTCTTCTTCGGCTCCTTTTTCCAGAGCCTCGTTGTCCAATAGCTCCGTTTCGATACGCTGCACAAGCTCTTCTGTGCTTAATTCCAAAATGCGGACTTCAAGCACTTGTTGGGGTGAAAGTTTTTGAATTTGTTTCAAACCCTGCAATTGAACATTCTTTTGCTGCATATCCTGTTTAATTTGAGAGCAAAGATAGTGTATTTTTCATATTTTTTGCTATTTTTGCACCGGATTTGCATTTTAAATCATACAAGATATGTCGATTTATGTCTTTTTAAAACTTCTCGGTTCTCTGGCCTTACTGATGTACGGTATGAAAATCATGTCCGAGGGTTTGCAGAAAATGGCTGGTCCTCAATTGCGCCATGTTTTAGGGGCCATGACCACTAACAGAGTAACAGGCTTGCTGACTGGTGCATTCGTTACAGCAGCTGTTCAGAGTTCTACTGCCACTACCGTTATGACGGTAAGTTTTGTTAATGCCGGTTTGCTGTCTTTGGCACAGGCCATCTCCGTAATCATGGGTGCTAATATCGGTACCACACTGACTGCGTGGATTATGTCAGCCGGTTTCAATTTCAACATGGGTGACGTGGTGTTCCCTTGTTTCATTCTCGGTATCTTGTTGATTTATGCCAAGAGCAGTGCCAAGAAGAGTGGAGGTGAATTTGTGTTCGGTCTCTGCTTCCTGTTCTTAGGTCTGGCAACCCTGCGCGAGAATGCCGCCGATATGGACTTGGGCCATAATGAGGCTGTGCTGAACTTCTTCGCTGCTACAGGTGGATGGGGCTTCGGAAGCACCTTGCTGTTCCTGTTGCTGGGTGGTGTCCTCACCATGTGTGTACAGAGTTCTGCTGCGGTAATGGCTATTACCATGATCCTGTGCTCCAGTGGTGCGCTTCCTATCTACCAGGGTATCGCGTTGGTAATGGGTGAGAACATTGGTACCACTGTTACATCAAACATCGCAGCTATGACCGGTAATTCACAGGCCCGTTGTGCTGCGTTGGCACACATGGTATTCAATGTGTTCGGTGTGCTGTGGATTCTTTGTGTGTTCAAGTATTTTGTGAACATAGTATGTGGTATTGTGGGTTATGACGCAGTCTTGGCTTCTACTGATGTGGCTTATGCACAGGAGAATGCCGGTTTGCTGAACTTTGTTCTTCCTACCTTCCATACCGCATTCAACGTATGTAACGTACTTATCCTGATCTGGTTCATTAAGCCTATCGAGAAACTGGTTTCCCGTATTATTCCTACCAAGGATGAGGATGAGGACGAGGACTTCCGCTTGCAGTTTATTACCGGTGGTATCTTAAGCACTGCCGAGTTGAGTATCCTGGAGGCACGTAAGGAACTGAATCATTTTGCTGACCGTACCCAGCGTATGTTCTCTATCGTCAGCGAATTCATGCAGCATCCAGACCAGAAGGAGTTCAACAAGGTATTCGCACGCGTTGAAAAGTATGAGGGCATCAGCGATAACATGGAGATTGAGATTGCCAACTACCTGAACAATGTATCCGACGGACGTCTGAGTTCCGAGACTAAGCAGAAGATTCGTTCTATGCTGTATGAGTGCGGTGAGATTGAGAGTATCGGTGATAGCTGCTATAATCTGTCCCGTTCATTCCGTCACGAGTACGAGGATAAGGAAAGCTTTACTCAGGAACAGTGGGATCACATCTATCAGATGTTCCAGTTGACCAACAGCAGCTTGACACAGATGATTAAGGTATTGGCAAGCGGTAGCCTGAAAGATGCTATGGCTTCTTATAATATCGAGAACGAGATTAATAATTACCGTAAGCAGCTGAAGCAGCAGAATGTGCTGGATATCAGCAACAATAAGTATAGCTACCAGTTAGGTGTATACTACATGGATATTATTAATGAGTGTGAGAAACTGAGCGATTACGTTGTAAACGTTGTTGAGGCTCGTACCGATACCAAAGAAAAGAAACAGTAATTCCAAATATCATCATAAAAAGAAAGCGTGCTGAAAAGCACGCTTTTTTTATTCTAAGACTATTTTCCGGGCTTTCACCTGCTCATGCAGGAATACCGTTGCACTCTCCATGAATTTCTCCGGTGACTCTGTGGTCAGATATTCGCAGGAACCTCCACGTGTACAAAGGCGTTCCATGTGTTCGTGCCGTTTCAGGTATTCCACCAGACTGTCTGCCACGTATTTGCCTTGTGGTACCAGGGTGATGTGGGAAGGGCAATACTGCTTGATTTTTTTCATCAGCAGGGGATAGTGGGTACAACCCAGAATGATGGTGTCGATGTCCCCATCTTTGGCCAACAGCTGGTCCAGGTATTTCTGTACAAAGTAGTCTGCTCCTGGATCGTCAAATTCATTGTTTTCAATCAGTGGCACCCACATTGGGCAGGCCACACTGCTGACCTCAATACCCGGGTAGAATTTGGTCAGTTCAATATCATAAGATTGGGAGAGGACCGTTCCGGCAGTGGCCAGAATGCCCACATGGTTGTTTCGGGTGAGATTGCCTATCTGCTCCACGGTTGGACGGATGACGCCCAGTACACGCCTATCTGGATCCAGGTATGGTAAATCATTCACCTGTATGCTTCGTAACGCCTTGGCTGAGGCTGTGTTGCAGGCCAGGATAACCAAGTGACAGCCGAGTTCAAACAAGCGTCGTACAGCCTGTAGGGTGAAGTCATACACCACCTCAAACGAACGCGTGCCATAAGGCGCACGTGCATTGTCCCCCAAAAAGATATAATCATATTGGGGAAGTTGCCGGCGGATGCCTTCCAAGATGGTCAGTCCGCCAAATCCAGAGTCAAAAACGCCGATAGGCCCCGGCTTTTTAGGCAGGAAATTGGATATCATTATTGAATACCCAGTTTTGTCTTGACTTGCTCTGTAATGTCAAAACCATTAGGTCCGGCATACAGCAAGGCATGCTCACTGGTGTTCAGGATATACTCTAGATTCATTTCATTACCAACCTCGCCCACTGCCTGGTTCAAGGAAATCTTGACGGTGTTCAGCATGTCTTCTTCTGCTTTCTTCAGCTGAGCCTCGCATTCCTTGCGGAAAGCAACGCCTGATTCATACAGCCCCTGCAGCTCCTTCTGGCGACGGACACGGATGTTGTCTGCAAAAGATTTCTGACCGTCCAGGAAATCATTGTATTTCCGGTTGAATTCCTCTTCTGAACGGTTCATTTCCACCTGATATTGTGCTTTCAGCTTAGCAACCTCCTGCTGTGCCTGAGCGTAGGCAGGCATTTGTTTCAGCACACTGTCATAGTCCATGTAGCCGAACTGCTGTGCCAGTACGGTCATTGGCATAAAGGCCAAAAGAGCAATCAGTAATTTCTTCATCTGTTGTATTTTTGTGTTGTTAAACAAAAAAAGCACCCTGAGCGGTGTCGCTCAGGATGCTTGGATGTCCTGTGTCTTTTCGACACGCAGTTACATAGATTTGGTATATTGGTATTTTACTTCAAGCCGAGCTTAGTCTTAACCTGTGCAGTAACATCAGTACACAGGGTCTTGCTGATGAATGGCATTGAACCCTCCATGAAGATTGCGGTAAAGCCACCGTTAGCACCAACTTCCTCGATAGCCTTCTGCAGTTTCTCGCTGATGTTAGCCATCTTCTCCTGCTCGGAAGCCTGCATCTGCTGCTGTGCATCCTGTGCATACTGCTGGATCTTCTGATACATCTCCTGCAACTCATTCTGACGGCGGGTCTTGATAGCGTCTGGCAGAGTAGCCTGCTCCTTATCAAATGCCTCAGCCTTCTTCTGCAGCTCATCCTGCATGCGCTTCAACTCATCATCAAAAGTCTTGCTCTCATTCTGCAAATCAGTCTGAGCCTGGGTATATTCAGGCATAGCCTGTACAATGTCACCTTGGTTTACAACACCGAACTTCTGGGCAAACACGCTCAGAGGAGCAAATGCCAACAGCAATAAAATCAGTTTCTTCATTTCTATTTGTGTTTTAATTATTATCTCCTTTTTATTTAACCATGCAAAGATAAGTAAGTTACACTAACCCGCCAAACTTTGCAACTCTTTTTAAACTTCTTATAGGCTATTTATTAGAATTCCTGTCCGATGATGAAATGGAACTGGCTTCCTGAATAGTCTTTTCTTCCGTTGATGGCATCGAAACCGTATGCCCAGTCAATACCCATCATACCAATCATTGGCAGGAAGATGCGGACACCCACACCCGCTGAACGCTTCATGTCGAATGGATTGAAGTTCTTGGCATTGTTCCATGCATTACCGCCTTCCAAAAAGCCCAATGCATAAATACTGGTTGAGGTCTCCAGCATCAGAGCATAGCGCAATTCCAGTGCCATACGGCTGTACGCATAACCTTCACGTCCCCAAGGGGTCAATGAACCGTTCTCGTAACCGCGCAGACCGATGGTTTCGGTTGCGTAGCTTGATGAATAACCGGTCATACCGTCACCACCCACATAGAAGGTCTCGAATGGAGAACGCTTGTTCTTGTTGTACGAACCCAGATAACCGAATTCGATACGGGTCATCAGCACCGGAGCCTTAGCGCCATTAGCCAGAGCGGTATAGGTCTTACTCTTGAACTTCAGTTTGTAGTATTCAATCCATTTGTACTTCTGAGCCAACTCCTTCTGGTATGTAGGGCTCTTTGGGTTGGTTGCCAACTTAGAATAGTCCTTACCATCGAATGCTGACCATGGAGGAGTAATGGTACCTTCCAGCGAGAACTCTGAACCTCTACGTGGATAAATGGTATTATCGATAGAGTTACGTGAGATGTTAGCGCTCAGGTTGATGTTGTTACTGTTACCGTTGCTGATGATGAAGTACTGCCAGTCCTTCAACTCATAGCGCTGGAATGTTACTGCCAATGACCCCTGGAAATAGTCATCTGGCCAACGCAGACGCTTACCGAATCCAACGGTGATACCCCACAGTTTCACACTCTTGTCTGGGTCATAGAAATTTTCATAATTGTTATAGCCATAGCCGCCATAACCGCCATAACCACCGTATCCTCCGTAGCCATAACCACCATAGCCCATGCCATACATCATACTGCTCATATAAGCACTGTTATAATAGCTGCTGCTCACGTCGGTCTGCTTTGAGAAGAAACCGGTTACTGACAGGGTGTTTGGACGCTTACCGCCGAACCATGGGTTCATGTAGGTCACACTATAGCTTTGGTAGTAGCTACCGTTGGTCTGACCATTGATTGAGAAGGTCTCACCGTCACCCTGAGGCAGGAACGCACGGCGTCGCGCCTCCTTATTAAATAGGTTCCTCATGGAGAAGTTGGTAAACTTCAGACCAATCTTTCCGATTACACCTGTCTGACCCCAACCTGCCGAGAACTCAATCTGGTCGTTGGCTTTTGATTCCAGCTCATAGTTGATGTCTACGGTACCGTTGGTTGGATCTGGCTTAACATCCGGCTTGATGGTCTCAGGGTTGAAGTGTCCCATCTGCGCAATTTCACGGTAAGAACGTTCCATTGCCTCTTTTGAGAACAGGTCACCTGGTTTGGTACGCAACTCACGGCGAACTACATCCTCGTACAGACGGTCATTACCAATGATTCGGATATGACTGATGGTTGCCTGAGGACCTTCAGTGATTCGCATCTCCAGGTCGATAGAGTCATTATCAATATTCACCTCGACAGGCTCCAAACCAAAGAATACGTAACCATTGTTATAATAGTAGTTACCGATAGCATCCTCATCACTCTGGGTACGGTTGTTGATGTGTTTCTGGTTGTACACATCACCACGTTTCATGTTCAGTACGGCGTTCAGCTGATCGGTGGTCAGTACCGTATTACCTAACCAGTTGATGTCACGTACATAATATCTCTGGCCTTCGTCAATCTCCATATAGATGTTGACTGTGCTCTCGTCAAAATTGTAAACGCTATCGGTTACGATAGTCGCATCACGATAACCCAACTCGTTATACTTCTCGATAACACGGTCCTTATCCTCGGCATATTTCTCTTCGATGAACTTCTTGGTCTTGAAGATGTTGGCCAATTTATTCTTCTCGTTGGTCTTTTTCAGCAAGCCGTTGATTTTCTTGTCTGACAGCACCTGATTACCCTCGATGATAATCTGGTTGACCTTTACTTTGTCGTGTTTGTCGATGTCAATCAGCACGCGCATTTGGTCATCGGTATCAGGCTCCTGGGTCTGCACGATATTCACATCCGCGTTCTTGAAACCCTTCTCGTCAAAGTACTTCTTAATCAGAATCTTTGAACGGTCAATCATGTTCGGAGTAATCTGGTTACCCTTGACCAGACCCAGTTTACTCTGCAAGTCTTCACGCTCACTCTTCTTCACACCGCTATACTCAATCTCTGAGATACGTGGACGTGGAGCCAGGATGATATTCAGGAACACCTTACCGTCAACAATACTGTCGGCCTCGATACGGACGTTAGAGAACAGACCGTGTCTCCAGTAACGCTTAATGGCGGTTGTAATCTCGTCACCTGGTACAGATATGGTTTGACCCACCGACAATCCTGAGATGCCGATCAGTACGTAATCCTCATAATTCTTGATACCCTTTACATTGATGCCGCCAATCTCGCACTGACGTGGAGTTCCGGTATAGTTCACCGCAGGTTTCTCCTCCACAATCTGTGCCTGGGCAGGTAAGCCCATCATCAGGGCCATCAGGCAGAATAGAGCGTATAAACTTATTTTTTTCATTCGTATGTAATATTCATCTTACGGTTTGGCCACCTGTTCGCTGGTTTTGCCAAATCGGCGTTCACGTTGTTGGTAGTCATAGATGGCCTTGCAGAAATCCTCCTCTCGGAAATCCGGCCAGAAGGTGTCGCAGAAATACAGTTCTGAGTAAGCACACTGCCATAACAGGTAGTTGCTCAGTCTCAGCTCACCTCCAGTACGGATCAGCAATTCCGGGTCTGGCATGAAACTGGTGCTCAGCTGCTGGCTGAAACAATTTTCATCTATGTCTTCTGGGCACAATGTACCCTCTTTCACTTGCTTGGCTATCTGTTGCGCTGCGTGGGTAAGTTCCCAGCGGGATGAATAGCTGATGGCAATCACCAGTGTCATCTTGTCGTTCTGGGCAGTCTGCTCTTCCAGATTGCGCATCAGCTGCTGCACATTCTCCGGCAGACGGTCAAAATCACCGATGTAGCGGAAACGCACATTGTTCTTCATGAACAGTTCCTCTTTCAGCTCGGTCATGATCAAGCCCATCAGGGCAGCCACCTCATCTGCAGGACGGTTCCAGTTCTCGGTAGAAAAAGTATAAAGTGTCAGATATTTCACACCCAGATTGCAGGCAGCAGTGGTAATCTCATTCACTGTCACCACACCGGCCTGGTGTCCCATGCTTCTGTGCTGTCCGCGAGCCTTTGCCCAACGTCCGTTGCCGTCCATGATGATGGCTACATGCTGTGGAATACGGGCAGAATCTAACTGTTCTTTATAAGTGTTCATGCAGAGAATGTCTTATTTGTTCATGTCGTTGAATTTTCCACGCCATACCTCGCCTGTCTCGCTGAACAGAATCCAGATGTTCAGGTCATCATCCAGGTAAGCCGCAAATGGACTGTTGTTGCCCAGGATTTCTTCAGGTAGGGTAGGATAGGTGAATTTTTCCTCATCCTTCTGCTGTTTCCATGTAAATCCACGGTCCAGTGATACATAGATTCCATCCAACGCCTTTCCCGGATTCGGGGTGTTTTCTTTCTGTCCTCCCAGGGCAAACAGCCACTCCTTATAATATAAAATTACCAGATTTTTCAAGTTAGGAAGGAAGTAGGACTTGTTCGCGCCAGTATGCATGTAAGTCCATGCCTCATTTCCCTGACGGAACCATACAGGAGCGATGGAATCGGTACTGGCAGTAACCTTACCTGTCAGAATGGTACGCTCGATGTTATGATTGGTTGTGGTCAGGTTTGACAGAGCGTAAATGTCATGGTCTGGAATCATCTCCGGATACTCGCTATCTTCCTCTTCCCAATTCAGTCCGTCGTTGGACACCAGGAATTGTCCGTTATTCACAGCAAACAGTTGAGTGCTGCTGCCTCCCAACAGATGATCAAATTCAGCATTGGCCGATTCTGCCGTCCATTCCACTCCGTCTGTAGAGCGCATCAGCATCTTGTCATCAATCACATACAGTCCGCCGTTGAATGTGGCTATCTCTGTATGCTGAGCGGCATCGCTCAAACCTTGGACGGCTGTCAGCTCGCTCCAGTTGTTCTCACCCTTATCGGCAATAGTCACATGCAACTTGCCGTATTTTGTACCATAAACGGCCACTTTCTTACCGAAGGTTACCGCACGTGGCTGTTCCAGTGCAGAGCCGGGATAAGCACCAGCCATCTTCTTCCAAATGGTGACACTCGAGTCGCTCTGATGCACATTCAGTCGCACAGCGTAATCACGGTAGTCTGTACCATTAAGCGCCATAACACGGAATGTCACAGGTTTGGTGAAGTCGATGGAATCGGTGCTCTCTCCCCACTCATAACTATTCTCTATACTGGAATCGTAATTGTTGTTCTTGTAGATGGCCTTACCATCGCCCTGTACGGAGACCTTCACTTTAGTGATGTTGGTTCCCAGAGGCAGTGAGTCGTTGTTGTAGACTTCACGTTTCAAATGGTCGATGGTAAATTTATAATCCGAGCCAGTCACCTTCACGGTATAGGTGCTGTCTTCTCCAATAGAGCTCTTAGTGGTGACTTTGGTCTCGATATCCTCAATGCTGAAGGCGGTAAGAGAACAGTCCTTATAACCGCTATAATCCACTTCCTCGGTATTCAGACATGAAGTGGCGGTAAACAGGAGCAAGATTGCTGCCAACAGCAGATTTATGTTTTTCTTCATCGGAAAGTATATTCTTTTTAATTCAAGGTGCAAAAATAGTAAGAATATCCCTACGCACGAAATTGCGTACCGATAATTAGCGAAATTTATAGATTAATTAGGTGAAATTACCGCCCGTTAAAGGTTTTATTGCACCTTTTTAATGACTTTTTGCGAAAATATGCTTAAAGCAATGTCCTAAAGCGTATTCTTCACTTACCACAGAGTCTTCGGGAAAGACCGGTGCCTTAACCCCTTCTTTGCCCAGCGGAGTGTCTCCGATTTCCACCTGAATCTCATCCCACAGACCAGCTTCCAGGAAACTGTTCAGCAGCTTTGCGCCACCTTCCACCATCAGGCTTTGAATGCCTTCCTCATGCAGGTCGCTCAGCAGTTGGGCTATAGGTCGGTCAATGACCAACCGCTTGGGATTGTTTCCAACCCAATGGCGCACGGTCAGTGAAGGATGGTCCAGCCTGTCGGTATTCCTGCCAACCAGTATAGCTTGGTATTCGCTGCGCAATTTGTGGATTTTCATGCCGGTCAGCGTGTTTGAAATGGCCAGAGCCGGAGTGCTGTCATCTGTCCGTATGGCATCCATGTATCCGTCTGGGGTTTGGGCCCACTTCAATAGCACGTATGGACGTTTTTTCCCATGGAAAGTAAAAAAGCGCTTGTTGAGCTGTTTGCATTCTTCTTCCAACACACCGATTGTCACTTCGATGCCGGATTCTTTCAGTTTCTGTACCCCTCGTCCTTGAACTTTGGCAAACGGGTCGATGCATCCTATTACACAACGCTTGAACTTCAGGGCAGCCAACAGATCGGCACAGGGAGGAGTCTTTCCAAAATGACTGCAAGGTTCCAGACTGACATAGATGGTGGAACGCTGGCACTGTTGGAATATCCATTCCTGGATTTGCATTTCTGTAATACCAATTCCCCCTGGTCTGTTGTCTGCGTTTTTCAGCGACTTAATTGCTGAAAAGCGCAAACTTTTCACAGCATTAACCTCGGCGTGAGCCTCTCCACAGCGGATGTGGTATCCCTCACCAATGATTTTCCCGTCACATACAATGACGGCTCCTACCATCGGGTTGGGGATGGCATTCTTCAATCCGTTGCTGGCCAGTTGCAGGCAGCGCCTCATGTATCTTTCGTCTTCTGTCATTTTTCTTGCGGTTTATTTGGTTGAATCACCCACAATCCCTATCTTCGCATCCTACTAAGAAACCGTATTATGAGTCAGTTGCTAACCTCTGTCATTCAGTCCTTGCAGGGTGTCTATCCTCCCTCTGAGGCTCGTGCGGTGGCCCGCCTTCTGTTGGAGGAGGGACCGTTCGATTTGTCGGTAAGTCAATTATTTGCAGGCAAAGATAGTGATTTATCGGAAAGTCAGCAAACCTTGTTGCAAAATTATATACAGCGTTTGCAGGCTGGAGAGCCCGTGCAGTATGTGTTGGGGCATGCCTGGTTCTGTGGACTGAAACTGAAGGTGGGTCCGGGTGTACTGATTCCCCGTCCTGAAACCGAGGATCTGGTTCAATGGATTGTAGACGACTGGAAGGACTGCAAGGAGCCCCGTATTCTGGATGCCTGTACCGGAAGCGGTTGCATTGCCGTGGCTTTAGCCCATAAAATTTCCAATGTTCAGGTGGAGGCGGTGGATGCCTCGCCCGAGGCTTTGGCGTATGCCCGTGAAAACGCTTTGCCCTATTGGCAGCAGGTTCATCCTTGTTTGGGTGATATCTTGGAGCCGGGTGGAAAGAACCTGCCTCATTTGCAGATCATCGTCAGCAACCCTCCTTACATTGCCCAGCAAGAGGCTGCGGAGATGACCACTCAAGTAAAAGATTTTGAACCTCACATGGCTCTGTTTGTAAGTAATGAAGACCCTTTGGTATTCTATCGTGCTCTGGCTAAAAAAGGAATGCGTGAACTCTTGCCGGGTGGCGCTATTTATATGGAAATTAACCAACGTTTTGGCCAAGAAGTATGCGATTTGCTTCGTGAGTGTGGTTATCAGCAGGTACAACTCCGGAGTGACCGTTTTGGTAATCCCCGTATGGTAAAAGGTGTGAGAATGTAAATTGACAATTGACAATTGATAATTGACAATTAACCATGAAGAAAGACTTAACAGAGTCAGAACTCTACACCATCGGTGCCCGTTATTGCTCAGGTGCTGAGCATTGCTTGTCCGAAGTGCGTGCCAAGCTGATGCGTGGTACGGATGATGAGGACGTTTGCGATCGTGTGCTGCAACGTCTGGTGGCCGATAGGTTTATTGATGAGGATCGTTATGTCCGTGCCTTTATCAGTGACAAATTCCGATTTGCCAAATGGGGGAAAAAGAAGATACAACAAGAACTATGGCGTAAGGAAATTTCGGAATCTGTAAGTTGGACTTTACTGGATGAGATAGATGCAGATTCTTATCGTGAAACCTTGAAGGAATTGATTGAATCCAAGCGTAAAAGTGTAAAGGGACGTAATGCGTACGAGGTAAAAATGAAACTGGCCCGTTTTGCTGCTTCCCGGGGATTCGAAACAGAATTGATTTTCGAGTGTCTCGATAATGGATGACAGGCCAGTGACTCGACAGCAGACAATGTCATTATTTTAATTTTTTCTCTCTTAGTTCCCAAACTTTTTCTATCTTTGCAAAAAATTAAAATAATAGGAACAATTATGAGAAATGTAGCGCAAATTTTTGCAGAGAAGTTATTGAACATTAAGGCTATCAAGTTGCAGCCAAACGAGCCATTTACTTGGGCCAGCGGTTGGAAATCTCCAATCTATACCGATAATCGCAAGACATTAGCTTATCCAGATATTCGCTCACTGGTAAAACGTGAGCTCGTTCGTCTCATTGAGATTCATTTCCCAGAGGCTACAGCTGTAGCAGGTGTGGCTACTGGTGCAATCGCACAGGGTGCATTGGTTGCAGAGGAATTGGCTATGCCTTATTGCTATGTCCGTCCAAAACCAAAAGATCACGGTATGGGCAACCAGATTGAAGGAACCATCCCTGAGGGTGCAAAGGTTGTGGTTGTTGAGGACCTGATTTCTACCGGTGGAAGTTCATTGAAGGCTGTAGACGCATTGCGTAAGGCTGGCTTTGAGGTGGTAGGTATGGTTGCTTCATACACCTATGGTTTCCCTGTTGCCGAGCAGGCATTCCAGGAGGCAGATTTGAAGCTGGTAACCATCTGCAACTATGATGTAACTACCGAGATTGCTGCTGAGATTGGTTATATCAGCAAGGATGATCTGGAAGTTTTGAAGGAATGGCGTAAGGATCCAGCAAACTGGAAGGTATAATCGCTCATGGAGAAGTACGAGAGCGGAATAAAGATGATACCATTTCCATTGGAGGTGGTATATGCCAAGCAGTCCGACTTGAACAATCTGGGTGTGGTGAAGGAGCGTGTCAGCAGCCCTGAGTTTCAGGCTGCTATCCAGGGCGCTTCTGACGGTAATATCAGTCAGGAACAGATCAACAAGGCCAGTGAGTATCTGCAGACGTTGACTTACGATCAGGATACAGTCAGCGTGAATGTACCTCCTGTGGGTCAAGTTACTTTGAAGATTGTGGACCGTGAGCTCAACAAGACCATCAAGTTCGAGACGGTCAATTCCCCATTGCCTTTCAACCTGTGGATTCAGTTGTTGCCAGTCAGCACTGGCGGTTGCAAGATGAAGCTGACCATTAAGGCGGAACTGAATTTCTTCATCCGAAAGATGGTGGAGGGCAAACTGAAGGAAGGTCTTGATAAGATTGCCGATATGTTGGCAATGGTTCCATACGGATATACTGTTTGACAACAGACAACAGTCAACGGACAACGGACAACAGACAATATTGAAATGGCAGAGCGAAAGTTAGAGAATATGCGTATTTGGCAAGATGCCCGATTATTCGTAAATCAGATTTACCGAATGATGGAATCTTCCAAAGATTACGGATTTCGAGATCAGATTCAACGCGCTGCCATTTCTATTATGAATAACATTGCGGAAGGTTCCGAAAGCGGATCTGACGAAATGTATGTCCGTTACTTGAACATAGCAAAAGGCAGTTGCTCGGAAGTTAAGAGTATGCTATATCTGTGTGAAGATTTTGGAATCTGCACCAAGGAACAACGTGAAAAACTGCATGCAGATTTGTTGTCAATAACTAATGGGATATATAAATTAATAACATATTTAAAGGGACAACCGCAGACATTAAAGCATTAGCGACGAGCGCAGCAATGTCGCAGTCCAACAGCCGAATGGCGTCCGTTGTCTGTTGTCCGTTGTCCGTTGTCTTTATTATGAAACTTTGGGAAAAGAATGTTCAGATGACAGCCGAGATTGAGAAGTTCACCGTGGGACGTGACCGCGAGATGGACCTCTATCTGGCCAAGTATGATGTGCTGGGGTCTATGGCCCATACCACCATGCTGCAGAGCATCGGCCTTTTGGAGGCAGATGAACTGGATGTCATACTGAAGGAACTGAAAAATATCTATGCCGTTGCTGATCGGGGTGAGTTTGTCATCGAGGAAGGCATCGAGGATGTACATTCACAG
>JAZQPA010000010.1:0-2825 GCA_045628125.1 Bacteroidaceae bacterium | reverse complement strand
CTATTTTCTTTTAGGCTTCGCTCAGAATGACATTCTATTTTCTTTTAGGCTACGCTCAGAATGACATTAAAGTATCAAAAATAAATCAATGTTCCAGACAGGCACCAGTAACTGTTGCTTCCTCCCTCGGGTGCACCTTGCGGAATCTGAACGGTGATGGTATGCTCACCCGGCTCCAGGTCGCCCAGATAAATGTAATCCGGATTGGTGACGGTAGCCGGACACCAGTTGCTTCGGCTCAGGTCGGACGAGCTCTCACCGTTACTGAAGTTGCCCGAGCATGGGTTCCAGTTGCGGTAGGTGGCACAGTCGTCGCGCCAAGGGATGAACGATATCACATTCTTACCGTCCAGCAGGATGGTATTAATTTTCTGGTTGAACTCATCACCGTTGCCCCAGCCGCCATGACCGGTGGTGGTGTACAGCAGGGCTGCCTGCTTAACCGGCTCCTTCAGGGTGAACTTCACTTTCAGGTCATCGTTCAGCATGAAGGTTGGATAAGGCTGTCCGGCCTGCTCCAGGTAGTTCACGGTATTGAACAGCGGCATGGTCTTGTGTACAGGATTTTCGCCCTCTGGGTAGTAATGCAGTTTCAGGGAAACCTTATGGCCCTTGGCATCCCAGTTGCCGATGTAGGCACCAATCCAGGCCTCGCCCTTCAGGTTGTCGATCAGCGGAGTGACATTGGTCTTATACACCACGCTGTCCACCCATTCCTGTCCGCGCACCTTATTGTGGTTGTACTGGCGCACGCCGAAACCGGTAAAGAATCGCATCAGCTCCAAAGGCACGTTATATTCCGGAGTGGAAACCAGACCGTGGTACTCTATGCCGTCGTTAGCCTTGAACGATGACACGCTGTTCAGGTCGCGCATGGCATCCAGGAAACTCTGCTTCTTGTCGGTAGGGATTACGAAAACGGAACCGGTACGGTCGTAAGCATCGCCGTCGCTGTACTGGATCACCTCCACGAAACAGTCGCGGTCCTTCACGTAGTTAGGCAACTGCACTTTCTTCAGGATGATGGTACCGCCGCCGGCCTGATACATCTCGCCGTCCTTCAGGCTGTCGGGCAACTTGGCGCCGTTGAAAGCGATGGTCTGCTGGTCGAAGATGGTATACACCAGCTCGTTGGCATGATTGATTTCATACTGGTACTCGTAGCTGTCCATATCCTCGCCCCAGGAAGAAGGCAACAGGCTGCCGTCCACCTTCAGCGGATTGATGTCAACGGCCTCCTGAACGGTATCGCCGTTGCGCACCACGCGCAGCACCAGACCGTCAGGCACACCCACGTTATACTGAGGGGTTCCCTTGAAGGCCAGATCCTGGGTGTACCAGATATCGATGGTATTGGAATTCACGATAGAGCGCACCTTCTTGCACTTCAGGCCCAGATAGGTATCCTCGCCCAGCTCCTCCTTGAAGTCCTGAGTGGGGGTGGTCTTTCCTACGGTGAAAGGTACGGTGGTAGAAATGAAACGGCCGTCTGGCAATTCAGCCACACGGAACGACTTATTCTGGCCATAATCCAGATAACTCTTCTGGATAGGCTGTTTCATTACGGGACGGTCAGGATCAGCATCGGCAGGCTGTTCCTGTTGTGGAGCAGCAACAGTCTCCAGAGCCACCTGATTACCGTTCACACGCATAATCATCTGTCCCGGACGGACCTGTCCCTTATAACTGGACTGATAAGTCACCTCGATAGCGGTGGCTTTTTTCACTTTCTTGACAATGTTCTGAGCCTGGGCGCCTATAGAAATAACAAAAAGCACCATGCAGGCCAGCACGGTTTTCATAGTTCTCATGGTATTTGGTGTTTACTAGGTGCAAATATAGCAATAATTTGCAAGACAGCCATGTATTTCCCCGTATTTTTCGCATCACAACCGGTTCTTACCCCAATACGATTTTTAGGGAAATCCCTAATGTGAAATAGGGAAATTCCTTTGTTCTCTATAAAATCTATCCGTAATTTTGCAAATATAAAATTAGTTAATTCTTGTAACCTATGAAACGAATACTATTCATCCTGTTGGGGTGCTTTATTTTCACCTCATTATCAGCTCAAAACAGCAAAGATTCATGGGAAAAAGCCATTTCCCTGTTTGAGTCAAACGAATGGACTGTAACCTTGACGCAGTGGAAGAAATCATCCATGCAGACTTACCGCGATATGATAGCCGATCAGAATTACATAAAATGTAATGGCGGTCAGGTAATAAGGATGGTTAATGTGGCAGGAGCAACCATGGTGGATTCCCGTCCTCAAAAGGAGATTGAGAAGGAACGCAGCAAGGGCAGTTCGCCCGCATCCATGGCATGGGCGTCCGATTCCCGGAACATTGAGCGCATAGGAGGACAGCAACTGACCTTCAAGTTACGGAATTCTACCGTCATCCCACGCAAGAAATACATCGAGGTGAATCTGATGCTGGAAGATGAAGCTGGCATTACAAAGAAAAACGTACTGAAAGTATATCCAGAAAAGAGACAGGTGACATACGGTGCGTTTATTGGGAAATATTGATTGCTCTCAAACATACATAGAATGCCATCCGAAAGGGTGGCATTTTTTATGGGTGACCAGCTCCTCATCCGTGAGGAGCTGGGGTTGCCGGACTGGGTGTGTACTGGCAAATTATGGAGATGCCGAGCTTGCGTAACGGACGCTGCCCCATGCAGCAGGTGCTGCTGCTGAAATGCAGGGCTTTCCCGGAAAGGAAAATCAGGCGTGTCATAGAACAGGCTACCGGATTGGTGGTAGATCAGGGTGGATTTGTATGCATGGCAAAGGACGAGCAAGAAACGAGCAAAGTATT
>JAZQPA010000009.1:0-1513 GCA_045628125.1 Bacteroidaceae bacterium | reverse complement strand
TAACGGCCGGTCTCAACTGAAGACACAGAACCACCACCCAAGCCGATACGGTAGTTGTCACCACCCATCACAACCACCTTGTTGCCTGGCTGAGGCTGACCCTTCAGACAGTCGCGCTTGGTACCATAACCCACGCCACCTGCCAGCATGATCACCTTATCGTATGCATATTTCTCGTTGTTCTCCTGATGCTCGAAAGTCAGAACCGAACCACAGATCAGTGGCTGGCCGAACTTGTTACCGAAATCGCTGGCACCGTTAGAAGCCTTGATCAGAATCTGCTCTGGAGTCTGGTACAGCCAAGGACGCTCTGCCAGAGCGCCTTCCCACTCACGACCCTCCTCGCTGCGAGGATAGCTGGTCATGTAAACAGCGGTACCGGCAATAGGCCATGAGCCCTTACCACCACCCATACGGTCGCGGATCTCACCACCTGAACCGGTAGAGGCACCGTTGAAAGGCTCTACGGTAGTAGGGAAGTTGTGAGTCTCAGCCTTCAGCGAGATAACACTCTCAATCTCCTTCACCTGGAAGAAATCAGGCTTAGAGTGATCGGCTGGAGCAAACTGCTCGATAACAGGGCCCTGAGCGAAAGCCACATTATCCTTATAAGCAGAAATAATCTTGTTAGGATTCTCCTGTGTGGTCTTCTTGATCATCTGGAACAGAGAAGACTCCTTCTCCTCGCCATCAATCACGAACTTACCGCCGAAAATCTTATGACGGCAGTGCTCTGAGTTGATCTGTGCGAAACCGAACACCTCACTGTCGGTCAGCTTGCGGCCCAGATCCTTCTCCACCTTCATCAGGTAGTCCATCTCCTCGCGGCTCAGTGCCAAACCTTCCTGCTCGTTATACTCCTCCAGGTTCTCGATGAACACGATAGGAGCAGGCTCGATATTTACGGTAAAAATATTCTGGTTCAGACCCTTGTACATGCGCTGTAGCATAGGGTCGTACTCTGCGTTCTCATCCTTTACAGGAAAATACTCCTCGATACGCTGAATGCCGCTGATACCCATGTTCTGGGTAATTTCCACAGCATTGGTACTCCATGGAGTAATCATTTCGCGACGTGGACCTACAAAGAAGCCCTCCATCTCTGTGGCATCCTGGCATTTAGCCTCGCCATACAGCCAACACAACTTCTCAATATCCTCCTGTGCCATCTGACGACCGCACTGGGTTGCAATAATGCTATTGCTTGGGGTGGTGAAAAACAGAATCATCTTTTTCTTTTTATCTTAAAATTCGCCACAAAGTTACATGATTATAGGCAAAGCACAAAATTATTCGGGCTTTATTGCTATAAGTATATTATAAGGTGTATTCTGTCCGCTATGCTGCGGTTTTATAAGAACAGCCCTGAAATGTATCCATATAAGTGCTTTTTGTCGCTAAATATGTTCTTTTTGTCGATTGTATCTTGTGTATGTCCTTTATTCTTTCTAAATTTGCATGAGTAAAATGAAACGATAGTTTTCTCTTACATAAAAGTTTGGAATTAGATGGA
>JAZQPA010000008.1:0-2398 GCA_045628125.1 Bacteroidaceae bacterium | reverse complement strand
GGACAGCGGTTTACCGCAGGACTGAAGGTACAGGTGCTGGTGCAGGTCACCTTCCATGAACTGTACGGCTATTCACTGACCGTTATGGACATAGACCCCACCTATACCCTGGGCGATATGGCTCGCCGTCGCAAGGAGATTCTGCAGGAACTGGACCGTCAGGGCATTCTTACCATGCAGAAGGAACTGGAGATGCCGGTTCTGCCCCAACGTGTGGCTGTGATTTCCGCCCCATCGGCTGCTGGTTACGGCGATTTCTGTAATCAGTTGCAGAACAATGATAAAGGCTATGCGTTCAAGGTGCAGCTGTTTCCTGCAGTGATGCAGGGTGAGCAGACCGAGCGCAGCATCATAGCTGCCCTGAATGCCATTGCTGACGAGATGGATCAATGGGATGTGGTGGTGATTATCCGAGGTGGTGGTGCCACGGCCGATCTGGCCAGTTTTGATACTCTGGCACTGGCGGAGAATGTGGCTCAATTCCCATTGCCAGTCATCACTGGTATCGGTCATGAGCGTGATGATACCGTACTGGATATGATTTCGCACACCCGTGTGAAGACCCCTACGGCTGCTGCCGAGTTTCTGATTGCCCGGGTGGATGAGAGTGGCTCTTATTTGGAGGAATTGGCTCAACGCTTCAGCTTCTGTGTGTTGCAGCGCCTGGAACAGGAGAAACATCGTCTGGAGCGTATGATTACCGGTCTTCCTGCTGTCTATCAGTCGCGTAAGGCCAGAGAAGAGAACCGTTTACAGCGGGCTTCTTTTTCACTTCAGCATGCTGTTGTACAACAGATTAATGTTGGGCAGCACCGGTTGCAGTTGCTGGAACAGCGCATGGCCTTGCAAGTACCGCAGTTACTGGCCAAACAGATGAACCGGTTGCAGTTGCTGACACAACGAATAGAGGACAACAGTCCCGAGCGTCTGCTGCAGCGCGGGTATTCCATCACCCTGAAGAACGGACGTGCTGTGACACATGCAGACCAGTTGCAGGCTGGTGACGAGATAGTTACCCGTTTGGCCAATGGAGAAATTAAATCAATAGTATCCTCTTGTCATTCTGAGCATAGCGAAGAATCTTGCTGAATAAGTAGAGCAAACGTTTCACTCAGGATGGCAGAAATATAAAAAACAATACTTATGAAGGAAAATCTAACCTATACCCAGGCCATGAAGGAACTGGAACAGATTGTAGCCCAGTTGGAAGACAACTCGTTGGACATTGACCAACTGAGTGAGAAGGTAAAGAAGGCTCAACAGTTGATAGCTTTCTGCCGGGAACGCCTCACACAGACCGATGAGGAAGTAAAGAAGCTGCTGCAATAAATTCCCTATCCCGGCCATTCTGAGCGAAGCGCTCGAATTTGCTCGCTCTCATGGCGAAACGGAGAATCTTATTGGATAAGTAGTGATATTTAGTTAAAACAAATCCGCAGAATTCTCTGCATGGTACACATTGCCTTTCTTGATGTCTTCCAATCCTTTTTCAATTCCTGATTTCTTTGAGCGGGTAAGGACGCTCATTGACCATCCCATTCCTGAAATGAGCTTCTTCAGCATTGATAAATCTGATTTGGGAATCGTAATCTGAATCGTGGTAGTTTCCATGCTTTATTTTTACTCCAAGCACTCATTAGAATTACTAATCACGATAGAAAAAGTGTGCAAGATATTCAACTTATCTTTGCATTTGAATTAGAGTGGGATATGACCTCTCTAAGGGCATGTGTAACAATTAAAAAGTAGTTGTATGAGAAGTATTACTAAGTTTGAGCTGCAGTATGCACACCGGTTCTACAGGTTTCAGGGCGAAGCACAGTACCTGCATGGGCACACAGGTGTTTTGACCATTGAGGTGGAAGATGATGTAACTCCGATGGTGAACATGGTCTTTCCTTGCAATGAGATTAAGAAGATAGCATGGGATGTCCTTCAGAATTTTGACCATGCTCTTATCTTACGTGAAGATGATCCGCTACTACCTGCCGTTCTAGGTGTTTATGAGAAACAGGGAATCAGGAATGGTCATAAATTGAACACGATGAAGGGTGAGGCGTTCAGGACGGAATGGGCGACAGCATATCCGGATTGCCGGATTGTGGTGACCAAGGAAACGATGACTGTAGAGGGAATGATTAAGATTGTTTATGATTTGCTCAAGGATAAGCTTCCGATAGTAAAGCTTACTTTCAAGAGCGGTGTTAACAAGGCTTCACAGGAGTACGACCCGAAGAGTCATTTCGAGCGTTGCCCATTGTGCGGTGTCAAACTGGACCAGAACGGCAGTTGTCCAAAATGTGGATATCAGAAAAAATGAAAAAAACCACTGTCCTTAAATAGGGCAGTGGTTTTTGTTATGATAAGAAAATGATTACATCAAAATCTGACGAGCGTA
>JAZQPA010000007.1:0-4971 GCA_045628125.1 Bacteroidaceae bacterium | reverse complement strand
ATTTGGCATAAAGAGAGTCTGCTTCCTTATTGTCATAATAGCTTCTGGCTATGGATAGGAGGGAATCATCTGTCACATCTAACCCGCTCTTATCTTGTGCTATGGAATATAGGAGCGCGTATCGGGCGCTTATGGGTTTGCGAAGACTATGCCGGTCAATCGTACGGAGAACAGATAACGCACTGTCCGGATTAGTATTCAACAAAGAATAGGCGGTGGATAGTTTTCCCTCCACTCTCTCATTTGAACTGCAGCTTACTAGAATAGATATCGTGCAGAACAAAAACAAACATAATAAAGGTACCCTTTTCATACTGCAAAGTTAGCAACTTTTATTATTATATGGCTTCCAGACGGGTATACATGTGCGTAAAGGGCCTTTTTTTTAAAGTGCTGATGTTCTGTCACTTGATGTCCGAAAGGACTGAACGTTGGTATACATGGCAAAAAAAGCGCCCCAAAACAGGGGCGCTTCCTATAATATATAAGGTGAGAAGTTACTTAACCAATGCCAATGTATCGGTAGCAATCATCAGCTCCTCATCGGTAGGGATAACACAAACGGTAACCTTGCTGTCATCTGCAGAGATGATAGCCTCTTCACCGCGTGTCTTGTTCTTCTCGGCATCCAGCTTGATACCCATGTACTCCATGTTCTCACAAACAGCTGAACGGCAGCTGGCCTGGTTCTCACCAACACCACCGGTGAATACGATGATATCCACACCGCCCATAGCTGCTGCATAAGCACCTACATACTTCTTGATGCGGTAGAAGTACATGTTCTGAGCCAGAATGGCACGTGGATTGCCTGCATTGGCAGCAGCCTCCAGGTCGCGCATATCACTGCTTACACCTGATACACCGGCCACACCGCTCTTCTTGTTCAACAGGTTGCTAATGCCCTTGCTGTCCAAGCCTTCCTTGTCCATAATGAAGGTTACAGCACCGCCATCGATGTCGCCTGAACGGGTACCCATCATCAAACCTTCCAGTGGGGTCAGACCCATAGAGGTATCCATGCACTTGCCATCCTTTACGGCAGAGATAGAACCACCGTTACCAATGTGGCAGGTGATAATCTTCTTGCCTTCTGCCTCTACACCCAGGAACTCGCATACACGCTGTGATACATAGCGGTGGCTGGTTCCGTGGAAACCGTAACGGCGAACACCATACTTCTCATACAGCTCGTAAGGAACGGCATACATGTATGCATAATCAGGCATGGTCTGGTGGAATGCGGTATCGAATACACCTACCTGAGGAATGTTTGGCAGCAGGGCTGTTACTGCATTAACACCCTTCAGGTTGGCTGGGTTGTGCAGAGGTGCCAGGTCGTTGCATGCGGTGAATGCAGCCAGAACTTCCTCGTTCAGAACCACACTCTTGGCAAACTTCTCACCACCGTGTACCATACGGTGACCTACTGCATCCAGTTCCTCCAATGACTTGATGGCACCGATTTCTGGGTCGGTCAGGACCTTGAAAATCAGCTCTACACCCTTGGTGTGCTCTGGAATATCTTCCATGATGGTCTTCTTCTCGCCGTTTGGCAGACTTACCTTGATGAAAGAGTCGGCCAAACCAATCTTCTCGATACCGCCCTTTGCCAGAACGGTCTTGGTGTCCATCTCAAACAGCTGGTATTTGATAGATGAACTACCGCAGTTCAATACTAATATCTTCATTGTGTGATTATCAATTATCAATTGTCAATTATTTCGCATCCATGGCCTGGCAGGCGGTGATGGCTACCATCTTGTAGATGTCATCTACTGAACAGCCACGGCTCAAATCGTTTACCGGACGGGCAATACCCTGCAAGATTGGGCCAAGTGCCTCGGCATCACCCAGGCGCTGTACCATCTTGTAACCGATGTTACCTACTTCCAGGTTAGGGAATACCAGTACGTTGGCATTGCCGGCAATCTCACTGCCTGGTGCCTTCTTCTTTCCTACTGATGGAACCAGAGCTGCATCGGCCTGCAGTTCACCGTCTACCTTCAGTGAAGGATCCTTCTCCTTGGCCAGACGGGTTGCCTCTACCACCTTGTCTACTACCTCGTGCTTAGCACTGCCCTTGGTAGAGAAACTCAGCATGGCTACACGTGGGTCGGCAAAACCGGCTACACTCTTTGCGGTCTGAGCGGTACAAACTGCAATCTGTGCCAACTGGTCAGCATCTGGCATTGGGGTAACGGCTACATCGCCTACCACCAGAATACCGTTCTCGCCGTACTGTGGCTGCTTGGTGATCAGCAGCATGGCGCCTGAAACACAGGTGATGCCAGGAGCGGTCTTGATAATCTGCAATGCTGGGCGCAGGGTGTCGCCGGTAGTGCTCAGGGCACCACTAATCTGACCGTCTGCACCGTTGGTCTTGATAATCATACAGCCCAGGTACAATGGGTTCTTTACCAGCTCGCGGGCCTGCTCGATGGTCATGCCCTTCTTCTTACGCAGTTCACACAGTAACTGAGCATATTCTTCACTCTTCTCGCAGTTTTCAGGGTCGATCAGAGTAGCCTTGTCCAGATGGGTAAGGTTGTGCTCTTTGGCCAGAGCTGCGACTTTCTCAGGATTTCCGATCAGAATCAGGTCGGCAATGTCATCAGCCAATACCTTGTCGGCTGCAATAAGGGTGCGCTCCTCTTCTGCTTCGGGGAGTACGATGCGCTGCTTGTTTGCTTTAGCACGCGCAATAATTCCACTGACTAAGTCCATAGTTTTATTATTTAATAAGTTAAAATTATAATCAATTATTCATCAAATTCTTCCGTTAGGATTCGCTCCAACTCCTCCGAACTTAACCGAAGGCGGAACTCACCTTTAATGGCTGCTGAGATGCTGCCTGTCTCTTCCGATACCACAATGGTTACGGCATCGCTCTCCTGCGAGATTCCTAATGCTGCACGGTGACGCAATCCTAATTCTTTGGGGATGTTCAGGTTGTGCGATACCGGCAGAATACATCCGGCTGCCTCGATGCGCTTGTTGCTGATCACCATGGCACCGTCATGCAGGGGACTGTTCTTGAAGAAGATGTTCTCAATCAACCGCTGGCTGATGGTGGCGTCTATGATTTCTCCGGTTTTTACAATGTCTGTCATCGGAATGCGGCGTTCCAGCACAATCAGGGCTCCCACTTTCTGCTTGCCCATACTCAGGCAGGCCATGACAATGGGCAGCATCTCCTTGTGCTCGTCCTTGCCGTTTTCCTTGCGCAGGGTGAACAGTTTCACAAAGTTGCCTAACATCTTGTGGGTTCCTAAGGTGAGCAGGAATCGGCGAATCTCGTCCTGGAATAGCACGATGAGCGCCAGGACTCCCACACTGATCAGCTTGTCAAAGATGGAACCCAACAGCTTCATGTCCAGCAGATGAGAAACCATCAGCCATACCACCAGGAATACCAATACGCCAATGAAGATGTTCAGACTGCCCGAATCCTTCATCAGTCGGTAGATGTAATACAGCATGGCGGCAACCAGTACTATATCCAGTAAATCCTTAAAGCCAAATTCAAATAGCATGATGATTTCGCATTGTTTCTATTATTTTTACTGCTTCTACGCCTTCTCTCACATCGTGAACACGCAGGATATTGGCTCCCTTCATCAGGGCTGCGGTGTTCAGGACTGTCGTTCCGTTCAGCGCCTCTTGAGGGGTGCTGCCCAGCAGACGGTATATCATTGACTTGCGGGAAACACCCACCAGTACAGGCAGTTCCAGTAGTTGCAAATCTTCCAGATGCTCCATCAACTGGTAATTGTGCTCCAACGTTTTGGCAAATCCGAATCCGGGATCCAGAATGATGTCCTTTGCTCCTAAATCACGCAATTGCTGCACCTTTTCTGCAAAATACAGCATCACTTCACGCACCACATTGTCATAGTGCGGCTGGTCCTGCATGGTTTGAGGCGTTCCTTTCATGTGCATCAGAATGTAGGGCACTCCCAGTTTGGCTACGGTGGCAAACATGTCTTTGTCTAATGCCCCTCCTGAGATGTCGTTGATGATCTGAACGCCATATTCCTCCACACACATCCTGGCCACATCGGCACGGAAAGTGTCTACAGAAACCACAGCCTCGGGGTACAAGCCACGAATGATGCCGAGCCCTTTACGCAACCGCTGCATCTCCTCTTCGGGATTCACATCATCGGCTCCCGGACGGGAAGAGTAGGCGCCTACATCAATGATGCTGGCTCCCTCGGTCACAATCTGGGTCACACGACGGGTTATCTCTGCCGCATCTTCCACTCGGCTTCCGGCATAAAAAGAATCTGGGGTGATGTTCAGGATACCCATGACTTGAGGAGTTGATAAGTCAATCAGCTTCCCGTTGGTGTTAATCGTATAGGGTATCGGTTGGGTCATTTGTGCTCAAAACGTTTCAGCATACAAAATTACGCAAAAATCTTAAATAAAGGAGAAAAATAGCCATAAATTCCGTACTTTTGCATGCATTAAACTGAACGTTATGGAAATAGATGCCTTATATAAACTGTTCCTGCAGCATCCGGTAGTAACAACCGATAGCCGTGACTGTCCGCAGGGTTCAATATTTTTCGCACTGAAAGGCGAGTCTTTCAATGGTAATAAATTTGCGGAAAAAGCCTTGGAGGCCGGTTGCTCGTATGCCGTGGTGGATGAGGCTGAATATGCTAATCCGGATAATGACCGCCTGATTCTGGTGGATGATTGTCTGACTGCTTTGCAGCAACTGGCTAATTATCATCGCCGACAGCTGAATACCCCGATTGTGGGTGTGACGGGCACGAATGGTAAAACAACGACCAAAGAACTGATTTCTACGGTATTGATGCAGAAATACAATGTGCTGTATACCCAGGGAAATTTCAATAATCACATCGGTGTGCCAAAGACTTTGCTGCGCCTTACTGCCGAGCATGAGCTGGCTGTGGTGGAGATGGGTGCCAATCATCCGGGCGAGATTAAGACTTT
>JAZQPA010000006.1:0-6835 GCA_045628125.1 Bacteroidaceae bacterium | reverse complement strand
TTTCACGGTAGTACCTATCCTCACAGGACAAGCCGCTGAACGTCCCGACACAAAGAAACAATTTGAGAAACGCAATGGTAAGGAGAAACGCAGATACAAGAAGCAGGAAGTCACAGCGCGACTCTGTGCCAAGGATGTCTTTACTCCTGCCAACGCAGAGCAGTGGCAGACCGACTATGCGCTTCACATGCAGGCTGCTGGCTTCGACCTTCAGCGTGGCGAGGTTGGTTCACAGGCAAAGCACATGGATCCTGCTGTCTATAATGCCATCAAAGAAGAGGAAGCAAAACTGATTGCTGAGAAGGACGGTCTTGAAATGCAGAAGGATGTCTTGGAGGATGAGGTCGATAAGTTGCAATCTGAGAAGGACGCTTTGGTGCTTGATGTTGACATTCTCAATAAGGAGAAGAAGCAAGCCGAGACTGCTGTCAAGGGACTACAAAAGATGTGTAGCAATCTCACGACTCAGAAGACTCATCTCGCCTCCGACCTTGCCAATCTCCAAAGTCAGTTGTCCGAGGGCATGATTTCCCTCGCAGAGTACAACCAGAAGAAGGCTGATATGGACAAGCAGATCTCTGACTGCGATGCAAGGTTGGCTGATAAGCAGCAGAAACTTGAAAAGAAACAAGCCGAGTTGCAGACCATCACAGACAAGGTGAATCGATACAACGTGGCTTATGTCCGCTTTGATGTCCCCAAAATGTCGCTACCTGTTCCGAAGATAACAGAGCGTCCTCCTCGCTTTGGAAACATTGATGAATGGCAGAAGACTCAGAATGCCAGCATCAAGGAGCAGTTCAAGAATAGTCTCAAAACCTATGGCGAGACCGTCATGCAAGCTGCGCAAAACTGCATTGTCAGTGAGCGGAAACTGTATCTGAAGCAGCAGAATGATATGAGTGAACTCGGAGATAACCTTCGTCGAGCAGTTTATCTCCGTCAGCAACAGTCATCAGATATTGCTGGTCTGCTTAGTCTCTTTGAGAAGCCTGACACCGCCAAACTTGTTCGTGAGGTGGCAATCGCTCTCATGGGTGGTCACTATGTCAGCATCCCTTGCGTTGGCGGTGGTTCTGTCAGTAGTGAGACTGGCTGGGATGGGCGCAGGAAGGATGAAGAGGACGAGGACTTCCGACTCCGTTGCTGGCTACACGCTGCCAAGATCGTCAAGGCATCACGTTGTGTGCAAACGAGAAGAAGGGGAATCGGTTTGTAACGCAGAGTATCAATTGTTACAAGTTTTCAATTTCTTGAACAAATAATAAAAATCTCGACCTGTCCAATGGAATGCTTGAAGTATATCCCAAATTTACAGGTCGAGAGATTTATTAAGCGATTTGGAGCAATCTACTGAGATGGGTTAAAAACTTATTGACGTTTTCTTGATTCTTACCCCAATCAACAAGTGCCCATCCTGATTTTGACTGTACATTTAAATACGTCACACCTCCTGATGTCTGGACTTGGACAACTACAGTTTCACCCCAACTCCATATGGAGACACCAGTTGAAGCCTTAATTGTTGAAGCATCCATTGATGCTACTTTCCACCCACATTGGTTAATCGCCTGACGAGCAGCACTTATAGTGTTTGCTATATCTGCGTTTACTTTTACGGTTTTTTCTCTAAGTGGTCCCATTGTCTATATGTTTTAAGATGCTATAGCAGCAATGATGTTGAAAAATATACCTATGGCAATGCTAACGATTGCCCATGTCAAATATGATTTTGCACAATTGGGTTGGGTGTCTTTTTTAACGAAATACATAATGATTCCAACCAGAGGTATAATGAAGCAAAGACCATTCATCAAGCAGCCAGGGTTGTCATCAACATCAGGGGTGAAATCCTGAGCATTGTTGAAGACTGGTTGCTGTGGCTGTTGTGCTGTGGCGATGGTACGTGTTGTAAACGTCTTTCCACAGTAAGGACACTGATACTTGTCCGCATCGATTTGCTCGACATTCGGACTTCCGCAAGACGGACATTTAATTTCTGCCATAATTTTCTTTTTTTTGTTTTAATATTTACTTGCAAACTCTTCATCTGACTGAGTTAGATAGATAATTCCTTCAACGAAACCAACAATGGCTGGGATATAGGTCCAACAGAATAGTAAGTAGAGAATACCCTTTCCTGAATTGCCAAGATAGAAATGATGAACTCCAAAACCGCCCAAAATTATTCCAAGAATGGCTGCAGTGGTTCTATTCTTCCCACTAGACGTTCTTGATTCAAAAGCCGGCTGGAATGTTGGCTGTGATTGTGATGGCTGTTGAAATTGTGGTTGTGAAACGAATTGTTGAGGAGCCTGAACTGGCTGAGGCGCAACAGGAGTAAATGTATGACCGCAATATTCACAACGATACTCTCGATCATTTATCGGTGTGGCTTTTTGTCCGCCACAACTAGGACATGTTATGTTACTCATATTATTACATTTTAGATTTACTTATGCCATAATACACTAAGAGATAGAGGACTAGCAAAAGCCCCGAAGTAATGATTAGCCAATCACGACTTGTTCCCCATGCTGCAAAACAACAATGTTCTACTATGAACACTACGAGGAAAAATAATGATGTAGCAAAACTATTTACCGTGTGATGAGAGTCCTTGAACGAAAGTCCTATGCCACATTCTAGACAGACACCAATAGATACAAATCCTGAAATTGCGAGAGCTTTAAGCATTTGTTCTTCTGCATCGGACAACGTATAGAAGAGAAATGCCAACAAAGCTGCAGCCATCAGCACAATTAAAGAGGGTACTATGTTGATTTTCATAATGCAGGTGGTAATTGTAAAATCAATTTAAGAATACTTGGTGTATTTTCTGCTGTTTGCCAGTTAGACATACCAGTACACCATACCAAAGTTTCTTTTGTAACTTTCTTTTCAAGCAGCAATCCCTTAATTTCTGTTTCAGAAAAAGGACCGCTCGCTTTTTCGTTGACTGCGATATACCATTCCACAGCCTTAGGCTGCACAGGTCTTGCAGTTTCTGGAATCTGCATATTCTGCATAGTTTGGTTCATCATATTGACCATTTGTTGAGCCATGCCCATGCCAATACCAAATTCCATCAATCTGTCTAATGTTGAAAAATTATTTTCGTTCATGGTGAAATGAATTTATGAATTTGTAACTGGTGGTGTTGGAGGTACTGGAGGAGCAGGTGGTACAGGAGGTGTTGGTGGAGCAACTGGGAATAAGGCGTTTACCTCTGTATTCTTAGCAAAGTCCCAGCTTGCCATTCCTGCTTTCCATACATATGTGTCAGGGGTAAGTTGACCTGTCGCAATCAATTGTCCCAATTGTGTAGCATTGTGTGGTCCTGTTTGTTGACCAGCGACCAAAACATAGAAGTTCATTTGTGGAACCTGTGGAGGCATCTGGTTTGCTTGTTGGAGATTCTGATTAACTGCCTGTCCCATTTGATTCATCATGCCAGCCATTTGCTGTCCCATGGCGCCGCCCATCATCATACCTGTCATCATGCCTGCTGGATTCATCTGTGACCCACCAACATTCATTGCTCCACTCTGACCCATTGCAGATGCAAATTGTTTTCCGACCTCGGTCTGCTGATCAAGGGCATGAGCTCCCATATATGCGGTTTCTGTCTGAAGTCGTTGGGCTCGTTGCATTTCACCTCTTTGAATAGCCATCGTTGCTCTGACATTTTCAGAATTCCATTCCTGCATCTGTTCCATATTGCGAATGTTTGCATCCGCTTGCGCCTGCGTTGTCCTACTTACGATGCCAAAGGTCAGACCTTTTAATTGTTTGTAGCCTTCAGAGTCTTTATTTAGTGAAACTGCTTCGATGTCAAGAGCTTTAAGGTTAACGCCAAAATCATCAGAAAAACGTTTAGATATATATTTTGAAGCAGTCTCACTGATTTCGAGAATTTTGCTTTCTAGTCTTATCACAGACATATCTTTATCCCCTGCCATGTTTATGATGACATGCTTCATGTATTTAGTGAGAGCACTGCGAATCTGATTCTTAAAGTCCATCATATTGAAATCTGTCAGTCGATTCAATTTGATGAATGATTTGTAGTCCGTTAGATTAAAAGTAATAGTACCTCTTGTGGACACAGGAACTGCTAAGTCTGGGTACCTTGAATCAAAAACGTCAAAGAATGGTATTCCAAAAAGAATCTGATTATTTCCTTGAAGATTGATAAAATATACTTCAGCCTGAAAAGGACCACCTTGCCCACCTCCATATGCTAATCCTATAATTTTTGATATTACAGGTAGATTCGCAGTCTCGATAGTACCATCATATGGACCCATAATAAAGTCTTGGGAACCATTCCCTTCTTTATTAGCTCCACGGTACACAAAAACAGCCATTTCGCCATCTTTGACTCTTAGACTACTTCCCCATCTAACAAAGTTTGAACGCTGTCCAGGATCGTTGGAATCGTTGAATTGGGGCCTCCATTTCCATACGATATATTCCTTCAAGTCGCATCGAATGACATTCATCATTCCTCCATTATCTGCCATACTTGTAGCTGCCAAATAGTGCCTACGAGACCTTATAGACGAGTTGTTATGAGTAATGTAGCTACAATAAACACAAAAACGTAGGCCTCCAACTCTACTTGTCCGCTTCTGAGGTCCTGAGAAAACCCTTGTTGGTGAACTTGTAGAGTGACTGCCTACGCCGGTATGTTGCACGTACCTCCGGAAAAGTGTGCCTTGAGGATATAATATACCCTCATGCACACCCCGGGATACTTTTTATTGCATACCCGTAGCATTCACTTCTGACATTGTCCTTGACCAACAATTGAAATTTCTCAGGTTTCAGAAAGCCAATTGACAAAGCATCGATGACGCTTTTATATTATGTAGTGTCCCGCCCATCCGCGCATCCTTTTTAGATGGCACAGCGTAGGCAAGATACTGCAAAGGTACACATTTTTTATCAAATACAGATAAAAAAGTTTTAAAATATGCTTTCAAACTGCCATTTTTCATTGAAAAGTGCCAAAAATCACCATCGAAATAGCATTTTTTCTACCCATTTCTTTGCTAATTTGAAATTTTAGCACTAAATTTTAGCGCCGTATTAACACCGATTTAAGCCAAATCTTTATGCTCTTCTTTTAAATGCATTCCCAGTATTTGAAAAGTTCACCTATGGGGAAGCCATTCCATATTAATAATGTTTGAAAGTATTAGTTCCTTTGTACCCAAAATCTACTGCATTAGCATTGAATCTGCAATCTAATCCTCACAAAACGCCTTAAAAAACATTAAAAACGTTAAATATTCAGCTTCTCTGCTATCTCTCATACTTTCTATCGCCACTTTTCTACCTTTTAATACACAATCAGTTAACTATCAACACATTATAAAAACAGGGATTGTTCAAGCCTCGCATCTGTGAACATTCCAAACTCTGTAACCAGCATTGGAACAGATGCGTTCGAATATTGCTCCAGCCTCAAGTCCATAGATATTCAAGACATCAACAAATGGCTTTCTATTTCAGGATTGTTTAACCTTACATTTAATGGTACTTCCGACGACAAAACGCTTACTTTAAATGGGGAGCCCTTGAACGAAATAGCAATACCAGAAGGCATGACTTTGATACCCGGGTATGCATTTTCAAGATTTTCAAATATAACATCGATAATCATCCCGAACTCTGTAACCAGTATTGGAATATACGCGTTCTTTGGGTGCTCTAACCTAACATCAGTAACTCTTCCAAACTCTGTCATCGGCATTGGAGCAAGTGTGTTCAGGGGTTGCTCCAACCTTACCTCCTTGACTATCCCGAACTCTGTAACCACCATTGGAGATTATGCGTTCTCTCATTGCTTCGGCCTCGTATCAATAGACATTCCAAACTCTGTAACCAGCATTGGAAATTATGCGTTCTCCCATTGCTTCGGCCTCGTATCAATAGACATTCCAAACTCCGTAACCAGCATTGGTGGTTCTGCGTTCGAAAACTGCACAAGTCTCACATCAGTGAACATTCCGAACTCTGTAACCAGCATTGGTAGTTCTGCGTTCGAAAACTGCACAAGCCTTACATTTGTGAATATTCCAAACTCTGTAACTGGCATAGGAGAGTATGCGTTCTGGAATTGTATTTAGAGACCCCAAAACAACCATAAACAACGAAAAACATATAGAGATAATCAGTTGATTATCAATAGGTATTAGATTTTAACACTTCGGACTTGCTTTTTGGTGGTTCCCGATTTTCCGCTTACCTTTGCAACGTATTTCTACCGCGGAGATTTAGGGAGCTTTTATTTTGCTATCCTGTGGACAGAGTTGACAAAGGTTTACAAGCGTTTACCAAGGTTGACTCAATGACCAAAGGGAAGGAAGCAAGGAAGTGACCTCGTTTGAAGAACGGAATATCGTGGAAAGAGTTGACAAGCGTTGTCAATGGTTTACATGAGTTCACTCCGTGGCGGTTTACACGAAAATGAATGTAAAACCACATAATTCGCAATCAAATGAGAAAGACAAGAAAATGTGCTTTCTGCGGCAAGGAGTTCACTTGCAACAGCGGTTCGCAGAAGTACTGTTCAGAACATTGTGCCGAGGCAGCAAAGGCTCAGCGCAAGAAGAAGCAACAAGAGTTCATCAAGGCAGTCGAGCCTGTCATCGACATCGCAAGCCAGGAGTATCTTACCTTTTCCAAGGCTGCCATCCTCATGGGATGCACACGCCAGTACGTTTACAAGTTGGTAAACGAGGGAAAACTCACGGCTTCACGCATCAGTTCAAGGATGGCATTCATACGTAAGGCAGACATCGAGCAGATGCTTGCTGGCAATCCC
>JAZQPA010000005.1:0-13884 GCA_045628125.1 Bacteroidaceae bacterium | reverse complement strand
GGACATAACCGCCGATATAATCAAAGGCTTGAACGCCGAATACAAAAGCGCCGAAGAGTAATCTCCGCTCTCCGCACCGGAGAATATCGGGAAGCAGTTTTCCCCGAACATAAAAACAGCCCGCTTCGGCGGGCTGTTTTTCATATCATGCGGTTCCGGAATCAATAGAACCACTTCACATAGCAGAAGTCCTGACGGTGAGGCAGATCGCTGTTCTTTGGGAACATACGGTAAGCCACCTTGTAAGAACCAGCGGTATCCATCATGTGCTCCAGCTCGAAGGTGTACAGGTTGCCCTCCTTCTTAACCACATTCATTGGCTCTACGCTCTTGATGCGGGTCTCGCCCTTCTCATCAACATAGGTAGTTACCAACTCGATACCTACTGCATTGTCCAAGCCCTGCTCGTCAACAACGTGACGAACAACGTACTTCTTACCGGTCTCAACCAGACCCTTATGCAAAGCCTCCTCCTTCTCGGTAGAAACTACATGGATGCCGTCCCAACGCTGAGCAACGGTCTCCTTCCACTGAGCGATCTCGCGAGCCTTCTTGCAGTCGTCAGCTACCAGAACAGCCTTACGCTCTGCCATTGGGCAATAGAAGCGGGTGAAGTAGTCGTCCAACTGACGCTTCATGGTGTAGTGAGGAGCGATCTGAGCGATAGAGTTCTTGATGGTCTTAACCCAACCCTCTGAGTAACCCTTCTCGTTCTTGTTGTAGTACAGAGGCAGGATCTCGTTCTCCAACAGGTTGTAGATGGTGGTAGCATCCAGCTGATCCTGGTGCTCCTGATTCTGGTAAGTGCGCTTGTCGGTCAATGCCCAACCTGCACCCTCACGGTAACCCTCGTACCACCAACCGTCCAATACTGACAGGTTGACAACACCATTCATCAGAGCCTTCTCACCTGATGTACCAGATGCCTCCAATGGACGGGTTGGGGTGTTCATCCAAATATCAACACCTGATACCAGACGACGAGCCAACTGCATATCGTAGTTCTCCAGGAAGATGATCTTACCCAGGAACTCTGGACGGCGAGAGATCTCGAAAATCTTCTTGATCAGACCCTGGCCAGCACCATCGTGTGGGTGAGCCTTACCGGTGTACAGGAACTGTACTGGGTACTTAGGATTGTTAACGATCTTAGCCAGACGATCCAGGTCAGAGAACAGCAGGTGTGCACGCTTGTAAGTAGCGAAACGACGACCGAAACCGATGATCAGAGCGTTAGGGTTGATCTGGTTAACAACAGAGATGATGCGCTTAGGATCACCCTGGTTCTTCAACCAGCTACCGGTGAACTCCTTCTTGATATAGTCGATCAGCTTGTTCTTCAAGCCTACACGAGTCTCCCAAATTACCTCATCAGGCACATTGTAGATGCTCTTCCACAACTCAGCGTTGCTCTGATCCTTGTAGTACTTCTTATCGAAGAACTTGCCGTACAGAGTCTTCCACTCGGTAGCACTCCATGTTGGGAAGTGAACACCATTGGTTACATAACCTACATGGCTCTCCTCTGGGAAGTAACCGTTCCAGATACCGGCAAACATCTTCTTAGAAACCTCACCGTGCAACCAGCTTACACCGTTAACCTCCTGAGAGGTGTTGCAAGCGAAGGTAGACATACAGAAGCGCTCGCTGTGATCGTTAGGATTCATACGGCCCATGCCGATGAACTCGTCCCAGCTGATACCCAGCTGATCAGCATAACCACGCATGTACTTGCTGAACAGACCCTCATCGAAGTAGTCGTGACCAGCAGGAACTGGAGTGTGAACAGTATACAGAGAAGATACGCGTACCAACTCCATAGCCTCGTTGAATGAGTAACCCTCCTTTACGAAGTCAACCAGACGCTGTACGTTGCACAGAGCTGCATGACCCTCGTTACAATGGTAGATGTCTGGCTTGATGCCCAGACGGTTCAACAGGATGGTACCACCGATACCCAACAGGATCTCCTGCTTGATACGGTTCTCCCAGTCGCCACCGTACAGAGAGTGAGTGATAGGACGGTCGAACTCAGAGTTCATCTCGTTGTCGGTATCCAACAGATACAATGGAATACGGCCAACGTTTACGCGCCATACATAAGCATGTACCTGATAGTTGATGTAAGGAACATCGATTACCAGTGGATGACCGTTCTCATCCAATACGCGCTCGATAGGCAGAGAGTTGAAATCCTGTGCCTCGTAGTTAGCAATCTGCTGACCGTCCATAGACAAGGTCTGAGTAAAGTAACCGAAACGATACAGGAAACCTACTGCACACATACGTACATTAGAATCGGAAGCTTCTTTCAAATAGTCACCGGCCAGTACTCCCAAACCGCCTGAATAGATCTTCAAAACCTGATTAAGACCATACTCCATACAGAGATATGCGACAGAAGGACGCTTCTCGTTTGGCTTCTCAGCCATGTAAGCCTTGAACTCGTCATAAACCTTGTCCATCTGGCCCATCAAAGCCTTGTCCTTTGCCATTTCTTCCATCTTCTCGTAGCTCAGACGGCTCAAGAACAGAACTGGATTCTTTTCAGCAGCTTTCCACGCAGCTTCATCAATACTAGCGAACAGGTCACGTGCACTGTGATTCCATGACCACCACATATTGTGAGCCAATTCATTGAGTTTCTCCAACTTTGCAGGAAGGGTAGCGTTAACGTTTACCTCTTTCCAGTTGGCCTCATTTGTGTAACTTGCTTTAATTTTCATAATAACTCTCAAATATTTAAAAGTGTTTAATTCAATTCAATTTTCCCTGGCGCATCTGAGCATGGATCCATGCCTCCTGATATGCCATATAATAATAGGTGATAAATTCTGACCACAAGGCCTTCTTGGCCAAGACACCTGCCTTCTTGCGGATGTTCTGCTTCTCCTTATCGGTCTTGTTGGAATAACTGATTACCGTATTGCGGATAGCATCGGCCACCTCATCGAAGTTGTAATCTGAGCGGTGGATAACCTTTACGCCATCCTCAATCTCGCCTTCCTTGCCGAACACCTCGTTAGCCCAAAGACCGAAACCGGCCAGATCGGTAGTGATGGTTGGCACCTTGAAGGCAACGCTCTCCAGTGGAGTGTAGCCCCATGGCTCGTAGTATGAAGGATATACGCTCAGGTCGTTACCCAGAATCAGATCGTAATAGTGCATGTTCAGGATACCGTCCTTACCGTCCTGGTAGCATGGTACGAAGATAACCTTCACCTTCTGGTCCTTGTTGTTGTCCATGTGGCATGAACGCAACTTGTTCAGGACATTATCGCCATTCATGTCGTTCAACCAATGGGTCAGTACCGGGCACTCCAATGGAGTATCGAACTGCTCCTTGCTGGCCAGACGCTCCTGCAAATCCTCACGGGCAGGACCAACCCATCCCGGAACATTCACAAAGGCGATGACATTCTGCTTCAGACGGGAATCGGCATTCAGGCGGGCCATAGCCTCCAGATACACATCGATACCCTTATTCTTATACTCGTAACGGCCGCTGGTAGCCAGGATCAGGGTATCATCACCCAACTGGGTACCCATCAGTTTGTTGGCAACCTCCAGCAGACGGGCACGTGCCTTCTTGCGTTTGGCGGTAAAGGCCGCACCTACCGGTACGAAATCATTCTCAAATCCATTAGGAAGAACCACACCGGCAGGAATATCGAGCAGTTCCTTGCACTCGTTGTCGGTAATGTGGCTTACGGTAGTAAAGCAATCTACGTTGTGAGCGGTCTGCTTCTCAATAGAATGCTTGCTCTGCATGTTCAACTCTCCGGCCATCTGATCGCCATTGTAAGCGTACAGGAAATCATAGAGTGGCTTGTGGTTGCCCGCAATACTACGGCCGATACTGGTGGCATGGGTAGTGAAGATGGTGGCAATCTCAGGAACGGCCTTCTGCACATAAAGCGCACCCAAACCGGTCATCCACTCGTGTGCCTGATAAATAACCTTCTCAACATTCAGCAAATTGGCACGGTAGAAACTCTCAACCACCTTTCCGGCAGCATATGAGAACATGGTAGCTTCATCGTAATCGCCATAAGCATGCAATGAATCAATCTGATAGTTCTCCCATCCCCATGCAAAAATATCGTTCTTAATCTCGAAGAATGGATTGAAATCCACTAAAATGACTAATGGCTGACCTGGAATGTTCCAGCGGCCCATGCGGACTTTCAGTCCCTCCTGCTCGTTAGCAGTCTTAACCCAAGTAGTGTAAAGTGTTTTATCTTCGATAAAAAGAGGATTTTCTTTTTCCAGCCAGAATTCGGGACCGATAAAAATGACATGGTCCTTCATGGCGTCCTGCAGAGTCTTGGCTCTGGTTGATAATACGGTATATATGCCTCCGACTTTATTACAAACCTCCCAACTGGATTCGAAAATAAAGCCTGGAGCAAACAAATTCTGATCCATAAGTCTTAAAAAAACTAACCTCTTGTTAAAACGGGTGCAAAATTAAAGAAAATTATTCTATTTCACGAATAAAGCATTGACTTTTTTACAAGTAGACAGCGATTCTTGATATAAATCGGGTGATATGCAAACTCCATGTGACAAAATGTAAGGTTAAAAGTTCTTAAAACCTTTAAATTCTCTTACTTTAGGGTTATTTTTGCCAGAAAGAACAACAAAACATGGGAAACTTAGTTATCTATCGTGCATCGGCTGGTTCGGGTAAAACCTTTACATTGGCTGTGGAGTATATCAAACTGCTCATTCAGGACCCGACCAACTACCGGAACATTCTGGCGGTAACCTTCACCAATAAGGCGACTGCCGAGATGAAGGAGCGTATCCTGTCGCAACTGTATGGAATAGCGAATCAGTTGCCTGATTCACAGGCGTATTTCGACCGCATTGAGCAGGATTTGGGTATGGGCGAGATGTTTATCCGTGAGCATGCGCGACTGGCTCTGCACAACATTCTGCACGACTACTCGTTTTTCCATGTGGAGACCATCGATTCCTTTTTCCAGACTGTGATGCGCAATCTGGCGCATGAGCTGCAGCTGTCGAATAACCTGACGGTGGATCTGGACCAGAAGGCTGCCATCAGCGAGGCGGTGGATGAGATGATGGAACAGCTTACTCCGGGAACGCCTGAGATTGAGTGGATTATGGAGGCTATTGGCGACCAGATAGACAATAACAAGAACTGGAACATCAGTCGCCCGCTGAAGGATTTTGCCCAGAACCTGTTTGCCGAACCGTATCAGAAGAACAGCCAGCAACTGGACAAGATTCTGACCAATCAGTTCACCCAGGAATACAAGCGCACGCTCCGCACCCTGATGCAGAAAGCTCAGGACGAGCTGATGGAGTTTTATCATGCGTATCGGGACAGCAAGGAGGGCTATGGCATAACGGGCGACTGGTTCACCAACAAGAACAACAATGGTTTCTTCTCGTTCTTCAACAAGATTGGTAATGGGGTAACCGACCTGGAGGAGTTCCAGACCAAGTGGATTCAGAAGTTTCTGGAATCGCCCGAGAACTGGCCGAACAAGACGCTGAAAGGTAATGATAAAATGCGGTTTATGGAGGTGGTGACCGGTGAGTGGTTCCCTATGATGACCGAATGCTACAAGCGGCTGAACGGGCTGAATTACAAAATCAACACCTGTTCGTTGCTGATGCGCAACCTGAATGAGCTGCGTCTGCTGAACGTGATTCACAGTTGCATGATAGACATCAACCAGCGCACCAACCGTTTCCTGCTGGCCGACACCAATCAGTTGCTGAACAGTCTGATTCAGGAGAGTGATGCGCCTTTCATCTTCGAGAAACTGGGCACCCAACTGAAGCACGTGATGATAGACGAGTTTCAGGATACCAGCCGTATGCAATGGAACAATTTCCGTTCCCTGCTGGTGGAGTGCCTGTCATCGGCCGAGGAGGACAGTCTGATAGTGGGTGACATCAAGCAGAGCATCTACCGCTGGCGTAATGGCGACTGGAGCATTCTGGCCAATATGGACCATGAGCGTCTGCCCGGAGATATTCAGCAGCAGTATCTGGATACCAACCGCAGAAGTATGGGTAACATCATATCTTTCAACAACTTCTTCTTCCAGAACCTGCGAACCCTGATGATGCAGATGGGTGCCGAGGAGGGACTGGATGTGGACCAGATAGCCAAGGCTTATGAGATGGTGGAGGAGCAGAAGATTGTGAAGAGCAAGAAGGATAAGGGTAGCGTGAACGTGACCCTTTTGCGCGACAAGAATGCTGATGGCGAAAAGATAGATTATACCGAGGAGACCCTGAACCGCGTGGGTGAGCTGATTACCGGCATGCGCAGCAAGGGTATCGAATATAGTGATATGGCCATTCTGGTGAGGGCCAAATCGCGTAACGTGCCTTTGGTGGCAGCCCATTTCTCACAGTTTTTCCCGGATATTCCGCTGGTGAGTGACGAGGCATTCAAGTTGGGCGCATCAAAAGCCATCCGACTGATTATCAATGCGCTCACTCTCCTACTCAACCCCAAAAACAACCTGGCCATGGTGATGGTGGTGAACGGCTACCTGAATCAGGTGAAGGACCACAAGGTGAGCATTGCCCGCATTACGGGTCAATTAAATAAGGAGGAAAACCTGTTGCCAACCGTTCTGCCCAAGGGCTATCTGGACGAGCGCGAAAAGCTGTTGCTGCTGCCCCTGTACGAGCTGGTGGAGCGTATCATCTCGCTCTTCCAGATTAATGAGATTCCCGATCAGCAGGCCTATCTGTATACGTTCCTGGATGAGCTGAACCAGTTCACCAAGGAGAAGCCGAACGATATTCCCACCTTCCTGACCTGTTGGGAGGAGAGCCTGAAGGAGAAGACCATTCCATCGGGTAAGGTGAAGGGTATCCGCATCATGTCCATCCATGCCTCAAAGGGTCTGGAGTTTGCCCATGTGATTATTCCGTTCTGTGATTTCGCATTGGAAAAAGCGGGCGACATGCTGTGGTGCAAGCCTCAGGAAGAACCATTGAACCAGTTGCCTATTGCCCCAATCAACTTTAGCAAGAACATGAAAGACAGCCAGTTCAGTGAGGCTTATAAGGACGAGCGACTGCAACAGTGGATTGACAACATGAACCTGCTGTATGTGGCCTTTACCCGTCCGAAATGTAATATGTTCATCATCGGCAAACTGTCGGTTCCCAAGACTGGTGATGTGGCCCGTTCGAATGCCTCGGGCCTGATATTCCATGCCCTGAACGGTAATGCCAAAGAGCTGATGGATGGCGAGGATTTTGTGTACAGTAGTGGTGAATTCTTTATGCCGGAACAGAAGGCTGAGGAGCGTTCGCAGAACCCTCTCCTGCAACAGCCCGAGAATCAGGAGGCGGTATGGACCTCCACTCATCCGAATCTGGAGTTCCGCCAGAGCAACCAGAGCCAGCAGTATCTGGACCGTCAGCAGGAGGATTACGAGGAGGATATTCAGGAGCAGTACATCCGTCAGGGATTGCTGCTGCATCGCATCTTCTCCACCCTTCACACCACAGCCGATGTGGAACCGGTTCTGAAGGAGCTGGAGCAGGAAGGACTGATCAGCAAGAAACGAATCAGCCAGTTGCGCAAACTTATCGAACGCGGATTGAGCAATCCGCAGATTCGCGACTGGTTCTCGGACCGATGGAAGATATCGAACGAGTGTGCCATTCTTAATAAGGTGAATGGCCAGATGGTGGTGAGACGTCCGGACCGTGTGGTGATTAATGATGAGAAAGTGGTGGTGGTGGACTTTAAGTTCGGTAAACCGGAGCCCGAGCACCAGACACAGGTTCAGGGATACGTTCAGCTGATGAGGCAGATGGGGTATCCGGTGGTGGAAGGTTACCTGTGGTATGTTTATAAGAATGAAGTAATTAAGCTATGAATACATTTCTGCAATTCGTTGCCCAAGATATACTGAGCACCTACGGAACCAACCTGCAGGATCTGGTGGTGGTGTTCCCCAACAAGCGTGCCAATCTGTTCCTGAACGAGCATCTGGCCCTGAATGCCGATCAGCCTTTGTGGGCCCCCACCTACATGAGCATTGCCGACCTGTTCCGCAGTTTCTCCAACCATCAGGTGGGTGATCATATCATGCTGGTGTGCCAGTTGTACCAAAGCTATCTGCAGGTTACCGGACGTACCGAGACCGATGAATCGCTGGATCAGTTCTTCGGTTGGGGTGAAATTCTGCTGGCCGATTTTGACGATGTGGACAAGAACATGGTGGATGCCCACCAGCTGTTCCGCAACCTGAAGGAACTGCGTGAACTGGATGCCGACACCCGAAGCTATCTGAGTGAGGAGCAGTTGGAAGTATTGGGACAGTTCTTCGAGAAATTCCGTTTTGACGAGACCAGCCTGCAGCAGCGATTTGCCAGTCTGTGGAACGTGTTGGGGCAACTGTACGACCTGTATAACGCCCAACTGGAGATGCAGGGCATACACTATGAGGGTGCACTTTACCGAAAGGTTCTCAATGAGTTGGACGACACCCAGCTAACCGCCAAATGCTATCTATTTGTAGGATTCAACGTACTGGATAAGGTGGAGGAGCAGCTGTTCACTCTTCTTCAGGAAAAAGGAAAGGCCCGTTTCTATTGGGATTATGACACCTATTATCTGAATCTGAGCAAAAAGGTGAATCCGATGGAGGCCGGACATTTTCTGGCCCGTAACGTGCGCAAGTTCGGCAATGCCCTTCCGGATGAGTGTTTCCAGAACATGCGGGCGCCAAAGCAGGTGGAGTATGTATCCGCTCCTACCGAGAGTGCTCAGGTACGCTATGTGAACCCATGGCTGCAGCAGAACCTGACCGCCAATGCCAAAGAGACGGCTGTGGTATTGTGCAACGAGCATCTGCTGGAACCTGTTCTGCATGTGCTGCCCGACTACAGCATCAACATCACCATGGGATTCCCCTTGAGTGACACCCCAATGTTCAGTTTCGTTCAGGCATTATGCAACTTATACTTAGAGGGTTACAGCATTCAGACCAATTGCTATCGTCTGGAGCATGTCACCCAACTCATGCTGCATCCGTACACCCGATTGCTGTCGGAAAAGTGTACCGACATTCTGGATGATCTTCGCAGAAAAAAGCATTTTTTAGTGAAACCCCAGGAGCTTCAGGCCGATGAATCATTGAAACTGCTGTTCCCCGAGCTGTTGTGCGACTGCTCGCCTATCACCTATGTGCTGAATGCCGTGGAGCGTGTGGCTCAGGAATGGGAAAAGCAGAAGGAGCAGTTGGATGCCAGCTTCTCGCCTCTGTATCAGGAGGCTCTGTTCAAGACCTATACCCTATGCAACCGCCTGAGTAATCTGGTGGAGGACGGTCTGCTGACTGTCAACACCAAAACCCTATGCCGGTTCCTGTTCCAGCTGATGAACAGTCAGAGCATTCCTTTCCATGGCGAGCCTGCCATCGGCCTTCAGGTGATGGGTGTGCTGGAAACCAGAAACCTGGATTTCAAGAACATCATCATGCTTTCGGTCAACGAGGGTATGCTGCCCAAGAGTGGAGCGGAAGCCAGTTTCATTCCGTACAACCTGCGAAAGGCATTCGGCATGACACTCATTGAACAGAAGATAGCCGTTTATGCGTACTACTTCTACCGCCTGCTGCAACGGGCGGAGCATGTCACCTTATTATACAATAACAATACCCAAGGATTGCAGAAGGGCGAGATGAGCCGTTTCATGCAGCAGTATCTGATAGAACATCCTGAGAATCATACCGTTCAGCAGATCGCCCTGAACACCCCGATGACTGCCGATACCGTACAGCCTATCGAGGTGCAGAAGACTGAGGAGATGGTCAGCATGATGCTGGACACCAACAGCCGTCATACCCTATCGCCATCGGCATTGAACACCTACATCAACTGCCCGCTGAAATACTACTTCAAGTATGTGGCAAAGATGGAGGCGGACGAGGAGATTACCGATGAGATAGATGTGGCCCTGTTCGGTACCCTTTTCCACCGTTGCAGCGAGTTGGTGTACATGGAGATGATGCGTATTAATAATGGCGAGATACGCCAGAGCTACATAGAGGATGTGCTGAAGAATGAGGCCAAGATGATGGCCATTGTGCAGTTTGCCCTGAAGGAGCACCTGTTCCTGGTGGCAGCTGAAAAGGATCTGAAAGAGAACACTCCGGAATATATGGAATACATCAGAAAGGCCCCCATGCCTTTGCTGAACGGTTCACAAACCATTGTTCAATCCGTGATTTTCAAATACTTGAAGAAGTTGTTGGAAAGCGATAAGAACATAGCTCCATTCCGCATATTGGGATTGGAGAAGAATGTGAAGTCGAAGATTACCGTAAACATTGAGGGTAAGGATGTGACAGTCCGCATAGGTGGTAACATAGACCGTCTGGATGAGTTCACTACCGAGGAGGGTGTGCGCACTATTCGTGTGGTGGATTACAAGACCAGCTCCACCCCGAATAAGGCCAAGAACATTGAGGAACTGTTTGACAGCACCAAGGAACATCGTCCTTACCACATTCTGCAGACCATGTATTATGCCATTCAGGTGGATGACAGCGGTTTGAATCCGAATCATCTGGCATTGGCTCCATCGTTGTTCTACATTACCCAAGCCAATGAGGAGTACCGCCCTGAGGTGTGTATAGGAAATAATCCGGTACTGGATTTTGCCAGCGAGTATCAGGAGGAATTCATGGATCGTCTGAAAGTGGAGCTGCATGATTTGTATAGTGTGAAGGTGCCGTTCAGGCAGACGCTTCATGAGCAGAATTGTCAGTATTGTGATTTTAAATCCTTGTGTCTGAAATAATTCAGGCACAAGGATTTAATTTTTTTCCGCTCAAGCCGCGAGGCCCCACTTAAGCCGTGGGGGCTCATCATTTTCTTTGCTTGTACAAAGAAAACGATGCAAAAGAAATACACCGCACGCGTCGTCGCTAAAAAATATTCACAAAAACAGGTCGCTGCGGAACTCGCTTCGTTTCTCTACGCTCAAACAGTCCTCGCTTTTCTCCTGTTTTTCCAAACATTTTTCTATACGCTCCTTTGGCTATCGCGGACTTTTATTCGCAACTTTGCTGCGCTCGTTGCTTTTACAGTTCTTACAGTTGACAGTTCCCTTGTGTACTTTGCTCCGCTCGTTGCTACTACTCTTTGTCATTCTGAGTGTAATGAAATGAAGCGAAGAATCTTTCTACATTAGTGATACATATATTTTGTTACCACTACTTATTAAGAAAGATCCTTCGCTTCGCTCAGGATTACATTATTATTTATTAATTTTCAATTGTCCGCTCGAGCTTTGCTCGCTCTCATAGCGAAGCGGAGAGAGAATTGTCAATTGTCAATTATCAATTGTCAATTATGCTGTTATCAACGGCCTGCTTTCAGGCCTTGAATAACAGCATTGGTAAAGCCGTTCTCTTCCATGGTGTTAAGGCCCTTGATGGTGAGGCCTCCTGGAGTGGTGACGCAATCGATTTCCTGCTCGGGATGGGAGTTGTGCTGGAGGAGCATCTCGGCTGCTCCTTTGACGGTATTGCTGACGATGTACTTGGCATCGCAGGCGTAAAGGCCCATCTCTACTCCACCCTCCATGGCGGCACGGATGTAGCGGAAGGCATAGGCGATTCCGCAACTGGCGAGGGCCATGCAGGCGGGCATCTGCTTGTCGGTGACTTGCATCACACCTCCTACCTTACTGAACATCTCGTCAACTAGCTGTATAGTTTCATGTGGGGCTGCACATGGCACGTAGAAGGTCATGCTGCTCATCACATCGATGGCGGTATTGGGGATGACATAGAACAATGGTGGAGTGGTTTGGCCTTCTTTCTGGAAGAGGGCGGCCAGCTTTGGGGTGTCCCAGGTGGCGACAACGCTCATGATGGCGGTGGTGTGCTCGTAGTCGATGCTGTCCTTGATGCCGGCTACGACTTCCTCGATGAGCCAGGGTTTAACGCCTATCACGATCAGGTCTGCTCCGACTACTGCCTCTGCGTTATTTAAGGTTGTCTTGCATCCGGGGATGCTGACTTTGAATTTGTCTAATGTCTGTTGGGTCTTTGCGGTTACTGTAATGTCTTCTGCCGCAAAGACTCCGGCTTTGTAAAAGCCGCGGGCCATGCTGCCGGCCATGTTTCCGGCGCCGATGAAGGTTATTTTCATATTGTTATTTTATTTTTAGTATCGTATTGTCAATCTATTATTATTTTGTCATCCTGAACGTATGTGAAGGATCTTTCCTCGCGAGTATGAAAAGTATTCACTACTTATTTAGAAAGATTCCTCACGTTCGTTCGGAATGACAAGGGGGCAGGAAGAATCCGTTAGGCCCGCGATAGCCAAAGGAGCGTGAAGAAAAATATTTGGAAAAACAGGAGAAGAGCGAGGACTGTTTGAGCATCGGAGATGCGAGTTCCGCAGCGACCTGTTTTTGTGAATATTTTTTAGCGACGACGCGTGCGGTGGATTTCTTTTTGTTTCGTTTTTCTTTGTCCATGCAAAGAAAAATGAAAAGCCTTCACGGCTTAAGTGAAGCCACCGCGGCTTGAGCGAAAGAGGTATTGAAGGAGATTACTGTATCTCCTTCAACATCTCAGCTATAGCTGCTTCCAGCTGTGCATCCTTACCATTAAGGATGTCAGCTGGATTGTTATAGACAGTAATGTCTGGAACAAGCTGCTGATTCTCAAGATACTCCCCACGATTATCCATGGAACCGACCATTGGGATACCGAAGACGAGGGTGTTGTCGATCTGAGTTTCCCACCATACGGCTGTCATGGTGCCGGGAACGGGGGCTCCGATGAGCTTACCTACCCCGAGCTCCTTGTAGAGCCATGGGGTGCCGTGGGCGTTGGAGTAGTTGTCCTCGCATACCAGCATGCAGCTCTTTCCGGTGTACTTGTTGTATGGGTCACGACCGATGAACTGGCCGCGTGGGGTGTAACGGGTGTACTCCTTGCCGCTGAGGAGGGTGATGACATCGTCATGCAACCAGCCGCCTCCGTTGTGACGGGTGTCGACAATCAGGGCTGGGGTGTTGCGGTAACGGCCCAAGGCTTCGTGATAGAGGGTGCGGAAACTTGGGCTGTCCATGCCCTGGATGTGGATGTAACCTACCTTGCCTCCGGATTTCTCCTCCACAATCTTGCGGTTGCGCTCTACCCAACGGTGGTACAGCAGGTCGCGCTCGGCCGAGGTGCTGATAGGCTTCATCTCCACCTCGAAGGTCTTGCCGGTGGCTGGGTTCTTGATGCCCAGGCGAACCTTCTTGCCTATCTTTCCGCCCAACAGGAACTCCTCGTTGCCCATGCCGTCCAGTTCCACGCCATCGATGCTCTCGATGATGCAGCCTTCGGTGACGTTGTTCTTCTTCAGAGCGAGTGGGCTCTTGGCCATAATCTCCTTGATTTTCAGTCCCTTTCCGGTATAGGTATCGTCATAGAACAGACCGAGTTTGCCGACTGTGATGCCGCTGGTCAGGCCGATGTTGTAACGGGCTCCGGTGTGCGAACCGTTCAGCTCGCCCAAGAGTTCGGACAGCATGTCCTGGAAATCGTAATTGTTGTTGATGTAAGGCAGGAACTTCTCGTAATTGTCGTGATAGCCCTTCCAGTCGTATCCGCGGATGGTGGGGTCGTAGAACTTCTCGTTCACCTGGCGCCAGATGTGGTCGAAGATGTACGCACGCTCCTCGGCTGGACGGTAGTTGAAGATGGCCTCGAAATCGACTGATTTAGAGCTGCTTTTACCCAGTTCCATCTTCTTGATGCCGCCTCCGCTCACGAAGAACAGGTTCTTCTGCTCCTTGTCGGTCTCCAGGCCGCGGCCGATGCTCTCAGCCAACAGCTCGGTGGTCTTCTTCTTCAG
>JAZQPA010000004.1:0-10454 GCA_045628125.1 Bacteroidaceae bacterium | reverse complement strand
CATTTGCATCTACAACCACACCTTTGACAGCTACTTGAGCCATCAGGGTTGCCACTGAACACACCAAGAGCAGCATCAATATGGCCACTCTCTGTTTCAGCAGATGAAATTCTTGTTTCATTCTATTAGTTTTTAAGTGTTAATAATTATTTGTTATTTTTCTATAATCATCCATCTGTTGTTCCCGGAAGCGGTCGGCATGCTATCTACAACGCAAATCTGACACTTGACCACTACCGCCAGTTCTTCGAGTGTGGCAAATTCTGTCTGTCTGCCCTTTTGGGGAACGTACAGGACACTGAAGTCGATTCCATTCCGTTTATATTCATCCACATAGTGCTGTACGAGCGCCAGGTATGCACTGCGGTAAAGGGAATCCTTAGCGTATTTGCTGTCCATCCAGTCGGGAACCTGAGGCAAATAGGAGGTGTATTCTATTTCTGCATCTTTCTGCAATTGCTTTACGGCTGGGATTATACTGTCTGCATCCTTCCGGAAATCGAACTCATGCATATCAAAGTCTGCCAAGCTATGATGGTAAGAGCGGTGTGGCAGAATACATATTTCCTGTTTTATGGCGGATTCAGGAAGAACATTTTTGCCCTCCTGATCCTTCACCTGCGTCGCGCAGGCCACTATAACCATAAAAACAACCAAATAATAATGTATTCTAAAACCAAATCTATGTAACATGTATTTTCTGTATTAAACCGATGTTAATCTTCGGTTGCAAAGGTAGAGCCATTAATTAAGGAGTACAATGGATGGTAAGTCCCTCTATGAATGGTTTTAGTAAGGTTCTAAACAAGCTATTATAATGATTATCATACATTTATTATTTTACAATAGTAAGGCATTTGTATCTGGAATCTGCCGGAGCATTAAGTTGACAGAGGGCCGGAATTCTTACTTTCCAACATGACATTATCGGTTATAGGCCTACCGGCTTACTATTACTAAAAGCGAAACACAACACAGTGATTTTCAAACCGAAAACCATTTATTGTATTACTATTCTATACCAATTACCTTATTTTATTTACAGCATTCCCATTCTATTTGTAACTTTGCACAAAACTAAAACAGTAAACAGTATGAAGAAATTTTTTTCACTAGCATTGTGCAGCATGTTGGCCCTGTCGGCCAGTGCACAGCTCACCCGCACTACCGTGGCGCAGGGAGATGTTGAGGGAGTAGTAGAACAAGGCATGGCTCATTACAAGGGCATTCCGTTTGCCCAGCCACCTGTAGGTGATTTACGCTGGAAGGCTCCCGTTCCCGTTCAGAAATGGGAAGGCGTGTATAAGGCCAACGAGTTTAAGGCAAAGCCTTACCAGCAAACACAGGGTCCTGCCCGTCCCGGACAACCGGGCGTGAGCGAGGATTGCCTGTACTTGAACGTGCTGACTCCTGCCAAGAACAAGGACGAGAAACTGCCTGTACTGGTATGGATTCACGGTGGCGGTTTCAGCACCGGTGAGTCGTGGAGCCAGAGCGGCGACAACTTTGCTAAGGCGGGCATAGTATATTGTGCCATTACCTACCGCACCAACTGCTTCGGTTTCCTGTCATCTCCTGCCCTGAGCGAGGAGAGTGCCAAGGAGAACGGACGAGCCATCAGCGGCAACTACGGTTTGATGGATCAGATTCTGGCGTTGAAATGGATCAAGGAGAATGTGGCTGCATTCGGAGGCGACCCGGAGAAGATTACCATCATGGGCGAGAGTGCCGGTGCTATCTCGGTAGCTATGCTGTGCCAGAGCCCGCTAGCCAAGGGCTTGTTCCGCGGTGCCATCTCGGAAAGTGGCGGTAACATGGTACCTGTTTCCGACACCCGCATCGACAACAATGCCATGCGAAACGTAAAAGGCAGCGAGGCTTACGGCCAGGCTTACCTGGATCGTCTAGGATTGGGAAAAAAGAAACTGAAAGACCTGCGCAAGGTAGATCCTGAGGTGTTTATGAACGACTCGGCGGCCTTCAGTGCCGGTGGTGCGCTGTGGCCATGCTACGATGACTATGTGCTGAGCACCGATGCCTACAAGCAGTATCAGGCAGGTAATTATAACGATGTGAACGTAATGATAGGTACCAACTCGGACGAGGGCAGTATGTTTACCGGTTTCCTGGGCGGCTACACTCCTGCACAGTACGAGTACGAGATGAAGACCTCGTTCCCTGACCCAGAGTGGCAGAAGAAGTTCCGTGCCATGTATCCGGGCAGCAACAACCAGGAGGCCTTTGATGCACATGCCGACATTTTCCGTGAAGCTGCCTTTGCCTGGCCTACCTATGCTTGGGGCAACCTGCAGAGTGCACGCACTGCCGAAGGCAAGGGTAAGGGACAGGTATATATGTTCTTCTTCGACCAGGCAAAAACAAACATGTTCCGCCGCGGACAGCAAACCGACCGTAAGTTCCTGACCATGCATGCCGGTGAGCTGAACTACACCTTCGGTCATTCTTGGGGACCAGCCGACAAGCAGGATCCACGTGATGCTGGCCTAACCCGCACGGTGATGCAATACTGGATCAACTTCATCAAGACGGGTAATCCTAACGGCGGCTATCTGCCTTACTGGCCAGCATACGCAAAAGGCACCGACAGCATGATGTATTTCCGTGATGGCGCTCATCTGGCACCGGTACAGAACCAAAAGCAACTGGAACTGTGGGAGGAATATTTTAAAGCTATGCGTAAGTAAATAGAAAAGGGTTGGTCTGATTGACCAACCCTTTTCTATTTGTTTTTCAAGTTTTTCACCCGAACCGGGAATTCCACCTCATTTTCGGTGGCTCTCGCTCTCATCTTCTGGCGGGCATTGTAAACCGTCTGTGTGCTCAAACCCAGAATCTTACCAATCTTAACACTGTTGTTAATACCCAGACGCACCAGCGCATAGATACGTAAATCGGTATTCAGTTTCTCGCCGGCCTTAAGGGTTATCTGCTCCTCGGGACGCAAAAGGCCATTGAACTGTTCGATAAAGTCGGGGAACAACTGTAGGAAAATCTCATCAAACTTGTTCCAGAGCTCATGCTGCTCCTCAACATTCTTCTCAGACTTGGACGAAGTCATCTGCACGGCCTGCTCGTACTGCTTGGCCATCAGTTTGCGGTTAATGTCTTTCTTCAATGCCGCAATCTTCTGCAAGTATTCCGAATTGGTGGCAAACATCTGACCGATGTACTCCTCCTTCAGGTAATTTGCCTCTTCCAGGTGTTCGCGTTCCTCTCTCAACAGGACGTCCTGCTGGGATAGCTGGGCATTGGCTTCTGACAATTTGCGGTGCTCCTGCTCCAAATTGGCCGTATTCTCATCCAACTGCTGAATTTTCTGCTGCAAGGCATCCTGTAAAGCGGTCTTTTTCTTGAGAAGCTGGTAAACCGTCAGCAAAAGGGCGATGGCTGCCAACAGAGAAACCGCCAGGATGACCGACAGCCAGACAATACGGTCGGACACAGCCTTTTCCCGAAGCTGTATGGCATCGTTCAACTGGATGATTCTGCTGTACAACGGTTTGGAAACGGTACGGATTCGGTCCGGATAATCCTTCTGCATGGCTACCACAGCCATCATGAAATTCTTGGCATAATCCAGTTCCCCACAATCCAATGCCATACCCGATACGGTAGCCAGCATAGGGATGGTTCTGTCCACGTTCGAAAATTGTGCCACAATCTGACGGGTAAACAGTTGCAAGGCTAATGTCATATTGCCCTCTACCTGTGCCAAAATTCCAGCCTCGCCATACAACCGGGTGTACCATTCGTCGTCCGGAGAGAGTGCAGGAAGCATCTTTGTCATCTCCTGCAGCAGTTCGTGTTTTTTCTCCGGAGCAGTTTCAGACCAGAAACGGGCATGCAGTTTCATGGGTTCCGGAAGAGCATCACCCATGGCCAAAAGGGAGTCTGCATAGGCATGAGCCATGGGGTCAGGATTAGGCAAATCGAGTGATATGGCCCTGTTTGACCAGTAGCTAATGCACTCTAGGTAGTAATTCTGCTGCTGGATGAACGTCTTCGGCATCTCCTTTACCCTGGCCAGCACACCGGCAGTTTCCTCCAGCATGCCGGTGAAATTATGCAGATAGCTCAGCTGCAACAGGCAATCTACCATCCATTCCGGATGATTCTCCTGCTCGGCCAACAGCATGTTGCGGTTGATATAAAAAGCTGCAGAATCGGAATCAAAGGAATAATAGCATCCCGTTATCAGTTTATTGTAATAGTATGCCGCATCCACACTTGGGGCACTGGATGTCTTGTTTTTATAATCCTGCAACTTCAACTCAAAGATGTACCTGTATTGCGATGCGCTGTCCAGAGCGACTTGAACCTGTTCAAAACAAGCCTGCTGCTCAGGCGTGGCGGTGCTTGTCGGCCTGCAGGAACAAAGGATAGAAATGAGGAATAAAGAAGCTAAAATTAGTTTAATGTTTTTCATGGTTGGTTTCTTTCTACATTGCAAAATTAGTTTTTTATTGAGTACTGACCAAAACATTTTATAATTTTATAATTGATAATGAACCAAATAGAATAACCATTCCTTAAAAACAAACCGGACCTTTGAATTAAAAAGGTTACTATACCAACTGCACAAAACGCTGATTTTCAACACCACTCTCCCTTTCTAACCTTACTATTTATATTATATGGCTTTTTACACCGTTGCTCCTGCTTTTATTTCTGCGTAATTTTGCGGAATAAACAAAACATACAATTAGATCATGAGCGCATTAAAAATTGCAGGATTAGCCCTATTATTGGCAGCTTGCCAAAACGGAGGCATTGACAATGCGGCTACACAGAAGACATTAGCCGAATTGCAGGAGAATTTTCAGAATCCTCCTCAGAGTGCTCGCACCCAAGTGTGGTGGCACTGGATGAACGGTAACATTACCAAGGACGGAATCAAGAAAGATCTGGAATGGATGAAACGCATCGGTTTGGGCGGTTTCCATCATTTTGACGCAGCACTGGGAACTCCTACCATAGTTGACCAGCGCCTCATCTACATGCACGACGATTGGAAAGATGCCTTTGCCTATGCCACACAGAAAGCCGATTCCTTGGGATTGGAAATGACCGTGGCTTCAGCTCCCGGCTGGAGTGCAACCGGAGGCCCTTGGGTAGAGCCAAAAGATGGCATGAAAAAACTGGTTTGGAAAGAGTCGTTAGTTAAGGGCGGTGCAGAGGTGAAGCTTACCTTGCCTGCTCCTTTTACAACCACCGGTGCCTTTCAAAATGCGGCACCTGAGGGACGAGGTGAAGCTAACACTCAGGAATATTACGAGGATATAGCTGTCATTGCACTGAAGCTGACCGACGAAGATAAGACCTTGGAGGAACTGGGCGCTAAGGTAACCGCCAGTGGAACTACTGCAAATCTAGCTGATTTGGCTGATGGCGATTTGCTGAATGGCCCTACCCTGCCTTTGGGCGGACAGGGCTACTCCTGGATTCAGTACGAGTTTCCACAGGATGTGACTGTACGCAGTATGGTATTGGCCACAGGTTCGAATGGCGGCATGGTACTGGAGAGCAGTGCCGATGGCAAGGATTTCAAAGAAGTTTGTCCGGTACGCGCAGGTCGTACGGCTCAAACCACACTTTCTATCCCTGCCACAACAGCCAAGTTCTTCCGTCTGAAGGTAAACAACCCACACCCAGCAGGACCTTCGCTCTTCGGCATGGGTGCTCCTGCTCCTGCGCCTAAGGGTTGCACCATCCATGAGTTCAACCTGTTTTCAGCTTCACGCGTGAACAACGCTGAAGTGAAAGCAGCCTTTAATGCCGGCGGTCACTATACTACAATGAATACACCTGCCAGTCAGGGCGAGCAGTTTGCTCAAGCTACCGATGTGATTGATGTAACCGCCCAAGTTAAGGATGGTGTGCTTACCTGGAACGCGCCGGAGGGAAACTGGAGAATTTACCGTTTCGGTTTCTCCTTGACCGGTAAGATGAATCATCCGGCTCCTGCAGAAGCTACAGGTTTGGAGGTAGACAAACTGGATCCAGTGGCATTCGGCAACTACCTTCGCACATATTTAAATATGTACAAGGATGCGTCAAAGGGTTTGATGGGCCAGAAGGGTATTCAGTATATTCTGACCGACAGCTACGAAGCTGAACACGAGAACTGGACACCAGCCATGTTCCAAGAATTCCAAACCCGCCGTGGATACGACCTTCACCAATGGTTGCCTGTACTGACCGGTGCCATCGTGGGAAGCCCTGAGCAGAGCGATGCTTTCCTGCGCGATTGGCGTGCCACCATTGGCGAGCTGATTGCCAGCAATTATACCCTGATTTCTACCATTGCCCGTGAGGAGTTTGGCATGAAGGGACGTTATTCAGAGGCTCATGAGGCCGGACGTGTCTATACCGTAGACGGCATGGATGTGAAGGAAACCGCAGAGGTGCCAATGTCGGCCATGTGGTGCTGTGCCCCATGGTTGGGTAAGGATGAACAAGGCGCTACCAACGTCACCGTCTACAAGGCTGACGATAAGGAGTCGGGTTCTGTTGCCCACCTGTTTGGCCAGAATGTGGCTGCAGCTGAATCCATGACCGCATGGGGAGAGAATTACTACGGCTACACCCCTGAGATCCTTAAGACCACTGCCGATATTGAGTTGGCTGAAGGTATCAACCGTTTCGTCATTCATGAGAGTGCCCACCAGCCAAGCGATGCCCATGTTCCTGGTTTGAGCCTGGGAGGTATCGGACAATGGTTCAACCGTCATGACACGTGGGCAGAACAAGCTAAGGTTTGGGTGGATTACATGGCTCGCAGCTGTTACATGCTGATGCAGGGCAAGAACCTGGCCGATGTGTTGGTTTATTACGGTGAGGATTCCAACATCTGCAGTGAGTATGGAAATGCTCCTGCTGCTGTTCCTGCAGGTTATCAGTTTGACTACTGCAACCCGACAGTCATCAAGAAGATTTTGAAGTTCAAGAACGGCAATATCGTTTCAACAGCCAGCGGCACCCAATACAAGCTGCTGTGGCTGGACAAGAACGTGGAATATATGTCAGTAGACGTATTGAAGAAGATTGCAGAACTGGCCAAGGCCGGTGCACTAATTGGCGGCGAGAAGCCTCAGCATCCATTGGGCTTGAGCGACTCTCAAGAGGAATTCGACAAGCTGGTGTCTGAAATCTGGGACAGCAACCTGCCCAACGTTTCTACCGGTATAGCCATGGAAGACGTACTGAAGAATGCGGGTGTTCAGCCGGATATTCAGACAGAAGAGGGTATCAAGTTCCTGCACCGCACCCTGGATCACGCCGAGATTTACTGGATTAACCGCCCTGTACAGGAGGCAAAGACTCTACAAGTTTCTTTCCGCCAGGCAGGTCGCGTACCCCAAGTATGGCATCCGGAAACCGGTAAGATTGAGGAGGTATCGTATAAGATTGAAGGCGATCGCACCACCGTTACCCTGGAATTGGTTCCAAACGATGCCGTATTCGTGGTCTTTGGTGTGAAGGCTGAGCAGATGGAAGTAACACTGCCTGCCAAGGTGGAGAACACCTTACTGACCATCGACACTCCTTGGACTGTGAAGTTCCAGGAAAAGCGCGGTGCTCCTGCCGAGGCAACCTTTGATAAGTTGGCTTCTTACACAGAAAACACCGAGTTTGGCATCAAGTATTTCTCGGGTACTGCATCATACACTAACACTCTGAAGGTTGGAAAACTGGCAGGAAAGGCCGTACTCGATTTGGGTGCAGTGAAGGATTTGGCCGAGGTGATTGTCAACGGTCAGTCGGCTGACATAATCTGGAAGGTTCCTTTCCGTGTAGATATTACTGACCTGCTGAAGGAGGGCGACAATCAGTTGGAAATCAAGGTTACCAATGCATGGGTGAACCGCCTGATTGGTGACGAGCAACCAAACTGTCCTGAGAAGATAACCTTCACCGATTCTCATTATTACAACGCAGACAGCGCCTTAAAACCAGCTGGTTTAATGGGTCCTGTACAATTAATTGAAGTAAAATAATTATTGTTTGAATAAACTGTTTTTATTAACTTTGCAAAAAGCATATTATTGAACCATGAATTTCTACAAAATAGCGATATCTGCCCTGTTATTGGCCGCTCAACTGCCGGCACAGGCACAGTGGGGTGCACCTTCGGCCAAGAGTATTCAAGCTGCCCAGCAGCGCACCAGCTTCAATATGATGAAAGAGGGATGGAGTGCGGCATGGATTGAGGTACCGGATTCAAAGCGAGACGAATATGGTGTGTACTACTTCCGCAAGGACATCAACCTAAACGCACAGCCATCTCAGTTTAAGGTATACGTGTCGGCTGACCAGCGCTATAAGTTGTACGTCAACGGGCAACTGGCATCGCTGGGTCCTGCGCGCAACGATTCCAAGCATTGGAACTACGAGACGGTGGATCTGGCTCCTTACCTGAAAACCGGTAAGAATGTGGTGGCTGCCCAGGTGTGGAACGAGGGACGCTACAAGCCGGTTCCAAATGCCACCATCCAGGTGGGATTCATCCTGATGGGCGAAGACGAGTCAAAGATACTGCACACTGACGGCACCTGGAAGTGCATTCAAGACCCTTCCTATACCCCTCTCCGCCAACAAGTACCCGGCTATTATGCTCTGGGTGCCGGCGAGGGCGTGGACATGAACCAATACATTGCCGACTGGATGGATCCGGACAACACACTGGAAGGATGGAAAGACGCCAAGCCTTATGCCATGGGAGCGCCTCACGACGATTCCAGCGGTACCGGCGTATATTCGGGGCATCCACTGGTACCCTCCACTCTTCCACAGGTAGAGCGCACTTACCAGCGCCTGAACACAGTGCGCAAGGACGGCGGCATAAAACTGCCCAAGGGATTCCCGGCACAACAGGGTGATGTGACCATTCCTGCTCACCAGAAAGTAGACATTCTGTTGGATCAGGAATTTCTGACCAATGGCTTCTTCACCTTAAACATGAGCAAGGGCGCCCAAGCAAAGGTAAAGATTCAATACGCAGAGTCTCTTTACTCCGGTGATGTGGGAAACAAAAAGGGCAACCGCAACGAAGTGGAAGGCAAGCGTTTCGTGGGTCGTTACGACGAGATTACCAGCAACGGAAAGGACAACCAGTCGTTTACTACCCTAGATTGGCGTACCTGGCGCTATGTAAACCTGCACATCGAAACCCAAGACGATCCGCTGGTGCTTAACGACGTGTACGGAACCTTTGTGGGATTCCCCTTCCAGATGAAAGCCCAACTGGACACTGACAATCAGGAACTGAAGAAGATGATGGAGATAGGTTGGCGCACTGCCCGCTTGTGTGCCATCGAGACTTATACCGACTGCCCTTTTTATGAGCAGTTGCAGTACCTGGGAGATACACGCATCCAGGCACTGGTATCCTTATTTAATACCGGTGACGACAGATTGGTTAAGAACTACCTGAGACAGGCAGACATGAGCCGTAACGCAGAAGGTATCACTATGGGACGCGCACCAAGCGAGTTGCCCCAGTATATCACCCCATACGCCCTGCACTACATCTATGCCTTGCATGACTATATGATGTACGGCAGTGACCAGGATTTCGTTTTCGACCTTGTTCCAGGTGCAGAGCAGATTCTACACTATTTCGGTAAATATACCCTGCCCGACGGACGAGTAAGCGGCCTTCCTGGCTGGAACTTCACCGACTGGTGTTACAACAAGGGATGGCAGATGGGTGTGCCACAACCGGCAGCTAACGATGGCGGAACCAGTATACTTGACCTGCAGTTACTGTACGCCTACCAGATGCTGGGTGATATGGAGCAGCGCCAAGGCAATGCCTTCATGGCCAAGAAATATGCCGAAAAAGCCGCTCAATTGGCCGAATCCATCAACAAAGCCTATTGGGTGGAGAGTAAGGGACTTTACGCCAACAACACCGATAAGAACCAGTTCTCACAGCATGCTCAGTCACTGGCTATCCTGTGTGGATTGGTGGATGGAAACAAAGCTTTGGAAATGGCAGACAAGATGCTGAACGACGCAACCATGGATTACTGTACTGTTTATTTCAAGTTCTATCTGCATCAGGCACTGGCCAAAGTGGGATTAGGTAACGACTACCTGAAATGGTTGGACATCTGGCGTGAGAACATCAATATGGGACTGACCACATGGGGGGAAACCAGCGATGTGGACGGCACCCGAAGCGACTGCCATGCCTGGGGAGCAAGCCCAAATATCGAATTTTTCCGCACGCTATTAGGCATTGACAGTGCGTCTCCTGCCTTCAGAACCGTAAAGATTGAGCCTCATTTGGGTGACATTCGTAAAATTGGCGGCATCATGCCTCATCCACAGGGCGAGATAAAGGTGGCTTACGAATATAAAAAAGAAGGTAAGGGCAAGAAGGCTCCTGAATTCTTCAATGCAGAAATTGATTTGCCGGCACAAGTTAC
>JAZQPA010000003.1:0-20013 GCA_045628125.1 Bacteroidaceae bacterium | reverse complement strand
ACAACTGCGTATCGTGATGGGAATGGTTAACGACAAGGACATTCACGGAGTCCTGGAAATGCTTCCCAAAGAAGCACGATACTATTTCACCCAGGCCAGTGTGAAGAGAGCCCTACCCTATAAGGAAATGGCTCAGCGTGCAGCAGAGGTTGGTTTATTAGGTAATAGTTATGCCAATGTTCCACTCGCATTTGATGCAGCCTGCAAAGACGCTGACATAGATGACGTAATTTTCGTTGGTGGAAGTACATTTGTTGTGGCTGATTTGCTGACTTCCGGTAATTTCGGCCGTTAATTCGTTTTTTTTGTTAATTCTTTTGTCCGGTTCAATCTTTTTTGTTAAGTTTGCAAGGAATATTAACCAAATTGGATCGGACATATGATTAACACGATTGACCCTAACAATCTTTGCGGATTGAAACGTGAAGATTTTCAGACAGAAATCAATGGAAAACTGACTGATCTTTTCATCCTGAGAAACATCAACGGATGCGAAGTGGCTGTAACCAATTACGGTGGAGCAATCTGTGCTATCATGGTCCCCGACAAGAACGGTGTCATGGGTAATGTTATTCAGGGACACGATTCTATCCAACACGTGATAGAAAGTCCGGAACCATTCCTCAGCACCCTAATCGGCCGTTATGGCAACCGCATCAAGGATGGAAAATTCACTTTGGATGGCAAGGTTTATCAGTTGGCTATCAACAACGGCCCAAATTCACTTCATGGTGGCCCTACAGGTTTTCATTGCCGCGTATGGGATGCATTGCTTATCGATCCAAAAACTTTGGAATTACACTACACTTCAAGCTACGGTGAGGAAGGTTTCCCTGGTGAGCTGAACATTACAGTTCGATATACCTTTGACGACACCAACAGTTTGCATATTGAATACCGCGGCAGAACCAACCGCCGTACCATCGTTAACATGACTCATCACGCCTTTTTCTCTTTGGCAGGCGTGGCCAATCCCACCCCTACTGTTGATAACCTGATTTGTACCATCAATGCGGATCATTACATTCCAATCGATACGAACTGTATTCCATTAGGTTCCATCGACAATGTAGCAGGTACTCCTTTCGACTTTACAACTCCACATACCATAGGCGAACGGATCAACGATACCGATGATGTTCAGATTACCAATGGTAGCGGATACGACCACTGCTATGTTCTGAATAAGAACGAGCACAGCGAATTATCATTCGCGGCAAAGATTATCGAGCCTATCAGCGGACGTACTATGGAAATGTATACCACAGAACCTGGTGTTCAGTTGTATACAGGTAACTGGCTAAGTGGGTTTACCGGTTGGCATGGTGCAACATTCCCTGCTCGCAGTGCAATATGCTTTGAGGCACAGCATTTCCCTGATTCACCAAACCGTCCTTATTTCCCTAAGGTAACACTGAATCCGGGCGAGACCTACAAACAGCACACTATTTATAAATTCGGTATAGAAGATTGATTGAAATTTGTAATAAACACTAATATTTAAACATTAAACAATTATGAGTACAGAAAACAAAAGTGGAAGCACTATTGCGATTATCGTGATGTTCTTCCTGTTCGGTATGGTGGCATTCGTGACCAACATGGCTGCACCATTCGGTAACATTTGGGGTTACACCTACAGCTGGTCTGGTATGATGGGTAACATGATGAACTTCCTGGCTTACCTGTTCATGGGTATTCCTGCTGGTAAGATGTTGGAGACCAAGGGTTACAAGAAGACCGCTCTGATTGCTATGGTAATCGGTTTGATCGGTTTGTTCATCCAGTATCTGTCAAGTATCTTCGGTGCTGACATTAAGGCATTTGAATTTGGTGGTCAGGTTGTAGCAATGAACCTGGTTATCTATCTGTTGGGTGCATTCGTTTGCGGTTTCTGTGTATGTATGCTGAACACCGTTGTTAACCCAATGCTGAACCTGCTTGGTGGTGGTGGTAACAAGGGTAACCAGCTGATTCAGGCAGGTGGTTCTATCAACTCTCTGTGTGGTACCGTAACCCCTATGTTGGTAGGTGTGCTGATTGGTGAGGTTACTGAGAAGACCGCAATGAGCGACGTTGCTCCTCTGCTGTTCATCGGTATGGCCGTATTCGCAATCTCTTTCGTTGTTATTTACATGGCTACTATCCCAGAGCCAAAGTCTTCTGCTTCTGAGGGTGAGAAGTCACAGTACAGCGCATGGAGTTTCCGTCACTTCCTGTTCGGTGTTGGCGCTATCTTCTGCTATGTAGGTGCTGAGGTTGGTATTCCTGCACAGTTGAACTTCTACGTATCTGATCCTGCTGGTTTGAACAACGCTGTATTGGGTGGTTCTTTGGCTGGTGCATACTGGTTCCTGATGATGTTGGGTCGTATGGGTTCTACCGCAATCTCTGGTAAGATCTCTGCTAAGATGCAGTTGTCTGCTACCGCTGGTTTGGGTATCGTTCTGCTGCTGGCTGCTATTTTCTTGCCTGAATCAGTAGCTATCGGTTCTGTTCCATTCAAGTGCTACCTGATTGTTGCCTGCGGTTTGTGTACTTCTGTAATGTGGGGTTGTATTTTCAACCTGGCAGTTGAGGGCTTGGGTAAGTATACCGCTGCTGCATCTGGTATCTTCATGATGATGGTAGTAGGTGGTGGCGTATGGCCATTGATCCAGGATTTGATTGGTGTTAACTTGGGTCGTATGACCAGTTACTGGATTCCAATCGCACTGTTCGCTTACATCTTGTTCTTCGCTGTAGCTGGTAGCAAGAATGTAAACAAGGACATCCCTGTAGAATAATTTTCTTTTTTGAATATAAACACTCTGAATGTTGCCCCATAACCGGGGCAACATTTTTAAACCTTATACAATTATGAAACTGACAATCGAAGACGTTCGCAGCCGATTCATTAAACATTTCGACGGCAGCACTGGTTCTGTTTATGCTTCTCCAGGTCGCATCAATCTGATTGGAGAGCACACTGACTACAATGGTGGCTTTGTTTTCCCTGGTGCAGTAGATAAAGGCATGATTGCCGAGATCAAGCCTAACGGCACCAACAAGGTTCGCGCCTACTCTATTGACTTAAAGGATTTAGTAGAATTTGATCTGGATGACCCAAAGGGTCCATCAGCAAGTTGGGCACGTTATATCTATGGTGTTTGTCAGGAAATGAAGGCTCGTGGTGTCGAGGTTAAAGGTTTCAATACTGCATTTGCCGGTGATGTTCCATTAGGCGCTGGTATGTCTTCTTCTGCCGCTTTGGAGAGCTGCTATGCTTTTGCATTGAACGACTTGTTCGGCGACAACAAGGTTGAGAAGTTTGAGCTGGCTAAGGCCGGTCAGGCAACCGAGCACAAGTATATAGGTGTAAACTGCGGTATCATGGATCAGTTTGCTTCTGTATTCGGTAAGAAGGGTCATTTGATCCGTTTGGATTGCCGTTCTTTGGAGTATGAGTATTTCCCATTTGATCCTCAGGGTTACAAACTGGTGCTGGTTAACTCATGCGTAAAGCACGAATTAGCTTCATCTGCTTACAACGACCGTCGTCGCAGTTGCGAGAATGTTGTTGCTCACATTGCAGCTAAGCATGCGGGTGTTGAGACACTTCGTGATGCAGATTGGTCTATGCTGGAAGAAGTTAAGGACGAGGTTTCTCAGGAAGATTACAATTGCGCTAAGTATGTAATCGGTGAGAAAGACCGCGTACTGGCTGTTTGCGAAGCACTGAAGGCTGGCGATTATGAAACTGTGGGTGAGAAGATGTATGAAACACACGAGGGCTTGAGCAAGGATTATTTAGTATCATGCCCTGAGCTGGATTATTTGAATGAACTTGCCCGTGAGTGCGGTGTTACCGGTTCACGTGTAATGGGTGGCGGTTTTGGTGGTTGCACCATCAATCTGGTTGAGGATGCTCTAGCAGCACCTTTCATTGAAACAGTAAAAGCCAAATACAAAGAGAAATTCGGCAAGGAACCACTCATTTATAATGTTGTAATTGGAGACGGTTCACGTAAATTACTCTAAATCATAAAAACCGGAGCGATTGCTTCGGTTTTTTATTTTTTTTGCATTATCTTTGCAAAATATTTAAGCGATGAACTATAATGAACGATATTAAAGTAATGAATCGTGCTGCTGACAACATCCGCATCCTTGCTGCTGCAGCCGTAGAAAAGGCAAAGTCCGGTCATCCTGGTGGTGCAATGGGCGGTGCTGATTTCATCAATGTTTTGTATTCTGAATTCCTGCAGTTCGATCCTGAAAATCCTACATGGGAAGGTCGCGACCGTTTTTTCCTGGATCCAGGTCACATGGCACCAATGCTGTACGGCCAGCTAACTCTGACTGGACGTTTCACTCTAGAAGAGCTGAAGCAACTGCGTCAGTGGGGTTCTCCTACAACCGGTCATCCTGAATTTGATCCTTCTCGCGGAATCGAGAACACCTCAGGTCCATTAGGACAAGGTCATACCTATGCTGTTGGTGCTGCCATAGCCGCAAAATGTCTGGCTGCGCGTACCGGCAATCCTACATTCGAAAAGGAAACCATTTACGCTTATATCTCTGATGGTGGCATTCAGGAAGAAGTTTCTTTAGGCGCTGCTCGTATTGCTGGTGTATTGGGTTTGAATAACCTGATTATGTTCTACGATGCCAATGATATTCAGTTGTCAACCGAAACCAAGGTTGTAATGTGCGAGGATACCGCCATGAAGTACCGCTCAATGGGTTGGGAAGTTATGGAAATCAATGGAAATGATGTAGAGCAGATTCGCACTGCACTGACCAAGGCACAGGCTGTTACTGACAAACCAACCCTGATTATCGGTAAGTGCATCATGGGCAAAGGAGCCTTGAAGGCTGACGGTACCAGCTATGAGGGAACATGCAAGACACATGGTGCGCCATTAGGTGCAGAGGCTTGTGCTAATACCGTTCGCAATCTGGGTGGTGATCCTGAGAATCCATTTGTCATCTGGGATGATGTACAAAAGTTGTATGACAACCGTATGGAGGAGCTGAAGGGTATCGTTGCTGAACGTCATGCAGAAGAAAATGCTTGGGCAGAGGCAAATCCAGAGAAGGCAGCTGCACAGAAAGATTGGTTCTCTGGCAATGCACCAAAGATTGATTGGAGCAGTGTTCAGGTAAAGGATAATGATCCTACCCGTAATGCATCGTCTGCCTGTCTGACTTTACTGGCTCAGCAGGTTCCAAATATGATTGTTTCTTCAGCCGACCTTTGTAACAGCGATAAGACAGATGGTTTTATCAAGGGTGGCGCGAAAGAAATCTGCAAGGATGATTTCAGCGGTGGATTCCTGCAGGCAGGTGTAGCCGAGCTTACAATGGCTTGCTGCTGTATAGGCATGGCGCTGCATGGCGGTATTATTCCAGCATGCGGAACATTCTTTGTATTTTCTGATTATATGAAGCCAGCTATCCGTATGGCTGCTCTGATGCGTATTCCAATCAAGTTTGTATGGAGCCACGATGCTTTCCGCGTTGGTGAAGATGGTCCTACCCACGAACCAGTTGAACATGAGGCTCAGATCCGTCTGATGGAGAAGCTGAAAAATCACAAGGGTCAGGATTCAGTACGCGTATTGCGTCCTGCAGATGTTCACGAAACTGTAGAGGCATGGAAGATGGCTATGGCCAACATGGACACTCCTACTGCCTTGATCTGCAGCCGTCAAAACATCAACAACTTACCTGTTGGCACTAATTATACAGAGGCAACAAAGGGTGCATATATTGTAGCAGATAGCGATGAGAATCCAGATGTTATCCTAGTAGCTAGTGGTTCAGAGGTATCCACTCTGGTAGCCGGTGCTGAATTGCTGCGTAAGGATGGATTGAAGATCTCAATCGTTAGTGTTCCTTCAGAAGGTTTGTTTAGAACACAGCCAGTTGAATACCAGCAGGCAATACTCCCTTCAGGGGTGAAGAAGTTTGGTTTGACCGCCGGTTTGCCAGTAAACCTTCAAGGTTTGGTTCCAGCCAACGAGGGTAAGATTTGGGGATTGGAAAGCTTTGGTTTCTCAGCTCCCTACAAAGTACTGGATGAGAAGTTGGGCTTCAATGCTGAAAATGTATACAATCAGGTAAAATCAATGTTGTAATCACTATGGAGATTAAGACTATAGGACTGGCTTGCGACCATGCTGCATATCCATTAATGCAGCAGGTTAAGGCTTATTTGGAAGAAAAAGGATTTAGTTTTAAGGATTACGGAACCTATTCAGCCGACAGCTGCAACTATGCAGAGTTTGGTCACCGGTTGGCCAACGGCATTGAGGCTGGTGAGGTTTACCCAGGTATTGCCATGTGTGGAAGTGGCGAGGGTATCAGCATGACACTGAACAAGCACCAGGGCATTCGTGCCGGTTTGTGCTGGATTCCAGAATTGGCTCATATGACCCGCCTACACAACGATGCCAACTGTCTGGTAATGCCAGGAAGATACATAGATATCGAGATGGCTAAACAAATTATTGATGAATTCCTCGCTTCTGATTTTGAGGGAGGAAGACATCAGGCTAGAATTGATTCCATTCCAGTTAAATAAAAAAGAAAGGCGTGTTTTAAAACACGCCTTTTTTTATTGCCATACCCTGTTAAACCAATCCATCTTTGCCAAGTCCTCCAATACCCGGGAATCGGTAATCAATAGCGGAACTGCAACGGCCAAGCCTCCTACCTTAGTGACATCCAATGGGATCACCTGGCCGTAGGACAAGGCGGAAAACCAGAAATCAGTAGCACAGAAATTAAGCACCGTCTTATTGAAAATATCCAGCCATTCGCTGTAATCATCACCATTTAAGGTCTCCCGCATTACCTGCTTGATATCCAAGTACATGTTCTTTCGGTTGTATCCAAACATCGTTCCGCCAAAGCCATATTGTACCCAGTCGCCGGAAGAGATCTTTGCACCGGTATAGAAATACTTTTCCGCCATTTTGGCCGTAGCCTCAGCTAAGATTTCCATTGCTGAACAATCGACGGTAGCCAAAACCGCTCCATAACCTTGCTTGTCAGTGTACTTATAATACTGGTAATAAACCTCTGCAATCTGGCCACGGGACAACTCGTCGGCAAACATAGTAGGAACCACATTCTGATATGGTGCGCCAGGACCAGGAATCTCGCATGGTGAACCCACCATATAATGGCAGCAGTCGCGTAACTGGTATGCCACCTCGGCAGTCATCATAAAACAGGCATCGAAGAATAATAAATCCAAATAACCCACAGAATTGGTAATGGCTTGTTTAAGATCATCAATTCCCATCATTGAACCATAGTTACTCCCTGTATTCTGATTGTTGTCAATGCCTATATAGCGGGTAGTCTTCCCGCCAGGGACCCAACCCTCACCATGAGACCACATCACCAAACCATATTCATCAGCCTTATAGTTGGTCTTCATGAAATTCAGGGCCATCTCTAACGTGGCAGGATCTGCAGAATTTAAATCCTCCGAAAAACTCTGAACACGTGTTGTATCAACAATACCTATTTCATTCCGGCTCACCTCATAAATGCGTGGATATTTATTATCATCTAAAAAAACAAGAAGATTATTATCCTCGGGTATATCCTCAACACCTTTAATCATTTCCACCAAATCCTCCATTGCAAAAGGATTCAAAGAATTCTCTGCAGCCAAATAGGCCAAAACAGAACGATGGGCAGACTCCCGTTCATGTTTTGTTGCTGTTTGCGAAATGGAAATCTTCTTACCCATAGTCTGCGCCATGATGATAACGGCAGCCAATCGGTCATCCTGAGAGGTATTTGGATCTATTGTGATTTCAAGGGTATTAATTCCAGAACCGCCTTCGGTCTTGGATACATGAACCCATGTGTCTTCTTCATTCTGGACATAAGCATTCCAATCCTGACCCGTATCGAACTTCACAACGAACGAGCCACCGGAACTCTTAAACAACAATTCTGCAGGCAGATGATCTGATTCGCCCTCAACAGCCTTAAAATAATAATCTGTGGTGTCAAGAACATCATCGGAACAGGCTACAGTAAACAGAGCCAGAACGAGACTTAAAATCCACAAAAACTTATTCACTTGTGCTTTCGTCTGGTTTAACAAACATGAATTCGTTAGCATTCAAGTATCTCATAGTCAGATATGTCTGATCAGTATAACGCTTACGTACAGCTACATACTTCTTCTCCGCATCTGCCTTCTTGGTTTCAAAGAACAATACACAGGTACGGTTCTTCATCTTCAGATTATCCTCCAAATATGACTTCAGCTGGTTAGCATAATCGGCACGACCATCCATAAATCGGGTTTTCTTGGTAATACGGACATTATTCAACTGCTGAATATCAGTCATATAAATAATACTGTCAGTAAAACTGGCAGAAAAACCAAATGCCCATACAGAATTAGTAATAGTATCCTCAACCACAATCTTCTCTTTTTTAGTAGCTGTCTTGGCTGAAGACTTCTTCTTTTTAGCAACTTTTTCTGTTTTAGTCTTTTCCTTCTTCTCCTTTTTTGCCATCACACCATCTGTGAAAGATGAGAAGATCAGCACAATAGCTAAAAGGCTGAAAATATAAGTCAGTTTCTTCATATTTACGATTATCTATAGTCACACAATAATGTGCAAATTTACAAGAAAAAGCGGACACACTGAAATTGTGTGTCCGCTTTTTAAAGTTTGTTAGTATTATGTGTAATCTGATAGATTACGCTTAATCCTGACTCAGATCTACAGCATAGTTTGCACGCTTACCTGAAGTGAAGATACCGCTCAGGAACAATACTTGCTCAGGGCTTTGTGATGCCTGTTTCATGATCTCTTCCAACTCATCGGTACTCTTAACAGGAGAACCGTTTGCCTTAAGGATAATGAAGCCCTTGCTGATACCAGCATCCTTCATCTTACCAGCCTGAACACCTGTAACTTCCAAACCATAGCTCAATCCCAACTGTTGCTTCAAGTTATCTGGCAATGGACGGAATGCTGCACCCAGGATATCCATATCGGCATTCTTGGTTACCTTAGTATTACCCTGACTGTTCTTCAAAATAACCTCTACGGTCTTCTCCTTCTTCTCGCGGATATAGGTCAAACGAACCTTATCACCTGGACGATGCTGAGCCAAAACCTCCTGTAAATCGCTGAAGCTCTTCAGGTTCTTACCATCAATCTTAGTGATGACATCATCTACCTTAATACCAGCAGAAGCTGCACTACCACCTTCGGTTACGCCGGCTACTAGGATTCCCTCAGAAACACCCAATTCCTCGGCCTTCTTCTTCATCTGCTCAGCCAACTTTTCATCGACAGTCAGATCCTGACCGATGCTCTGGCAACTGATACCCAACAGTGCACGCTGAACACTACCATAGGTCTTCAGATCGGAAACAACCTTCTTCATAATGCTGGAAGGAATAGCAAAACCGTAACCGCTATATGCACCAGTAGGGCTATAAAGCATGGCGTTAATGCCAATCAACTCACCCTTGCTATTAACCAAAGCGCCACCACTATTACCAGAGTTAATAGCTGCATCAGTCTGGATAAAGCTCTGAATATCAGCAGCCTTACCATCAGCAGTCTGTCCACCCAGTGAACGTGCCTTTGCACTTACGATACCTGCAGTAACAGTACTGCTCAAATTGAATGGGTTACCTACTGCCAACACCCACTCACCTACCTTCAAAGCGTCACTATCACCTACTGGAATTGTTGGGAAATCCTTACCTTCAATCTTTACCAGAGCCAAATCAGTGCTAGCATCAGTACCAATAATACGACCCTTGAACTCGCGCTCATCGTTCAGACGAATAGTCAAATCGTCAGCTCCTTCCACCACATGGTTGTTGGTAACAATGTAACCATCCTGACTGATGATAACACCAGAACCGAAACCCACACGAGGCTGTGTCTGAACCTGACGCTGCTGGCCACGACCATCACCAAAGAAGAAATCGAAAATGTCAGGCATCTGTTGAACGGTACGGGTACGACTCTGTTGAGTAGCCTTTATATGAACCACAGCATGAACCGAATTCTCGGCAGCCTGAGTCAAGTCTACTGGCTGAACGGCTGTAACGGAAGCCACCTGAGCTGTTGATTCTGAATTAGGCTCAAACATCTGCTCGAATGCTGAGTTATGACTGATTCCGTTGTTCAATGCAAAAGCGGTAACACTGATAGCGCCGCAAGTAATCAGCACCATACCTGAAACTACTGCGAATTTCTTAGTTGCTAATTTCATAACTATAAATCTTTAATTTGTTAATAAATACTTTTCGTTTAACATTCACGTTGTTAAAATAACAACAAAAAATGATATGCTGCAATATTTTGGATTCATATTTTCCATTATTTAACAAAGTAGTCCTTTTACTTAACAGCGTTTGAATATCAACCCTCATTTTTTCACATTCGTTTACCAACCTATACAACTAGTGAGATTCGAGGATGATTCTAAAAAAAAGTAAAAAGAGACACTATTACCTTATTAATATAATAAAGGCAGCCGAAAAGTCTAAACTTTCAGAACTACATAATAATGACCGGACCTGTAGATGATGAATCTAAAAGTCCGGTCATGTATTCTTTTCAAGCATATATCAGTTGAAATAATACAGGAATGTAGCAACACCCTCCAAAGCCTTCTTACGCTCACCCTCAATATCGATGGCAAACTTAATCTCAGCTTTTACAGTACCACGCAGGTTAGCTACAGATTCCATCCATGCGGTAAGACGAATTTTCTGACCCACCTTTACAGCCTGGCCAAAACGCATCTTATCCATACCGTAATTTACCATCATCTTCAGGTTGTTTACTTCGATGATCTGACCCCAAAGATAAGGCAACATAGACAATGTCAGGTAACCGTGAGCGATAGTACTCTTATAAGGGCTCTCAACAGCAGCACGCTCCACATCCACATGAATCCACTGATGATCCAAAGTAGCATCAGCAAAAAGATTAATACGCTCCTGAGTCAGCTCAACATAGTCTGATTGACCGATTTGCTTACCCAACAGAGCAGCAAATTCTTCGTAGTTATTACAGATTGATTTCTCCATGATTTTAAAAATTCTATTGACATTTACTTCTGCAAAAGTACGGCAAAAATTAGGATAAACCAAAATCTTTGTAAATTCTTCGATAAAAAACAATAAAAAAGTCTTCAATATTTGGGCAGATAAAGGTAAGGTAGTAATTTTGCAAAGAATATAGCTCCCCTAAAAGGGCATCAATATAGGATAAATAATGAAGAAGAAATACAAAAAACTGTTTTTAGGGATTTTACTGGCAGGAATTGGCTTGGTATTAACTACATCATGTAAAAAGGAAGATCCACCAGTCCCAGAACCGGAACCAGATTACACCACAGTTTATTTAAATGCCGGACAGCCATCGGATGACGGAAGCGAGATTACAGAGGGAAAATCCTGGAATTCAGGCGACAAGATTGCCGTCTTGAATGTTAGGATAAAGAGAGACATTACAGCATTAAGCTATAATGGCGGCACTTTTACCGGTGAAACTCCTAATCTGTTTTCCGGTGCCAGATTGGCTTTCTTTTACCCTTATAGTGCATTGAATTTCGCACATAGTGACACTGTCACCTACCGCATGAACATGTCAGACCAGGATGGAACTCCTGCTACAGTCAAACACTTCATGACTGCCATAAGTGATTCGTTGTCATTCAGCAACAGCTCAACAACCATCACCAAGACCATGAAGACTCTTCAGGCTTTAGGTGAATTCAAGTTCAATTATCAGGGCAATCCTATCGCCAACATTACCCGTGTTGAATTGTATGCTGCTGAAGGCAAGATTTTTAGCGAACGCACATTTAACATGCGAACCCAATCATGGTCATCAGACCAGAGCAACAGTATCGTCATCAACAATGCCAATGGCTTGAATGGTGAAATGACTATCAGTCTGTTGCCAACAGAATCTGTTCAGATTGCCGCCTCTATTGAAACGGCTTCTGGCATGAAATATATCGGAAAAGCAACAGAAGCATCTTCTATCGAAAGTGGCAAGAAGTATCAGTATACATTAGATTGTGAGGCAGATAATGTGAAGGCTCATGTTGGTGACTATTACTATAATGATGGTTCCTTCAGTAAGGATCTTGATTATGGAAAGACAGCAGTGGGAATTGTCTTTGCCCTCACCGATAAATACGGCAGCGCTATCAATAATAATCTTGAGGAGTCTTTGCACGGACGTGTGGTTAGCTTTAGCGACCTGACATCACGCTACTACAGATGGGGATATTCTGCTGCCTTGATGTATGATGTGAATGGTTTGACCAACTATCCTGGTGCCAGCAGTGCATCTGAAAATGACTCAATCGCTTACCTTCCTTATCTCAAGGGAGGCAATGAGAGCACCTATTATACTGATAGTTGCCATGTAAGCCTTTCTATCGACCGTGCTACCGGTCGTATAAAATCATGGCCAACAGCAGGTGCATTGAGTAGTTTTACCGGCAGCGAGAATACTGTGATCTGCGATCATACCCCTACAACCTTCCCTGCAGCTTATTATGTACATACCCTGGTTAGAGCAGGAATCAGCAACAAGCGCTGGTACATGCCGTCTGCCGGAGAGTTGGCATTACTGTACGAGTTGTGGAAACAGCAGATTATTACCGCAGCAACCAAACCTGGATTCAAGGACTTTGGAGAATACAGTTACTGGTCAAGTGATGAAGGAACAGAATCCACAGCATGGGCCATCAACTTCTTCAATGGTATGATATTTAGAAACAACAAGATGAGTAACTATTACGTTCGACCTTGTCTCTGGTTCTAAAAAAAATGTTCGCGTTACAACGCGAACATTTTTTTTACACCAGCCATAAACCAGAATCCTGGTTGCTGTACATTTCCTAAATCATAATACTTGTGATTGGTAAGGTTGTTACCCTGCAGATAAAGCGAATAGGTCTTTTCAACCCACTGCAATTTCAAGTCCAACAATCCGGTGGTTCCGTATGGGGTCAATATCCCACTTGGTTTTCCGGCTGTATATAATTCAAAGGCACCATTACGATGCTGTACACGCACATCCCATTGTGCTTCCAACTTTCCTGCCACACGATGGTTTAGGCTCACTACCAGTTTGTTTTTCAAATAATCCAAAGCATAGTTGCTGCGGTAAATCACCTTATCGTCACGACGGCTCTGATAGATATATGCATAGCTTACATTCAACAGCTTAAGGAAACTCTCCATTCCCCAAATCTCCTGGAAATTAACGGTCGATGTCCATTCAACACCATAATTATTCAGATTGAAATTAGCAGAATGATAGCTGTCCTCAGCGTTAAATTTCACCCAGTCAATCATATCTGTACCCCGACGATAAAATGCCTTCACCTTGGTTTGGAAAGCAGGAGAACTGTATTGTGCACCTACCGTATAATCGGTGCTCTTCTCTGGTTTCAAACCCACGTTTCCATTGATGTTAGGGCTTTGGTAATACAGATCGGTGAACGTCGGCATTCGCAAAGCCTGGTTGAACGATGCATATAGCTTCCATCCGCCACCTGGTCGCCAACTGATATCCACACCCGGATAAAGACGGAAACGGTAATCCAATGCCGAATTCATGTTGGCTAACAATCCCAAGCTGACAGTTACATTATCCCAAAGCATGTCGTGCTCCAGGAAATAGCTGATATTAGTTCGGTTATCACTCTTGGTATAATTAGCAGAATGTCCAGGGACCTTAACAAATTCCGATTCCTCCATCGGTTTACCCAGGTTATTACTCAGGATTCCCTCCGAACGCACCTCAGCACCAAACGCAGTTTTGCCCAACGACCAATCCACGTAAGCATTCAGATTGGCACCATATACGTTCAACTGATGGAAGTTTTCATAAGCTGCCGGATTATCACGGAACAGCAGATAGTGATCCAAAGAGCGGTTCCAGTAAACCGACGGCATGAAATGCACACGTCCCTTAGTTTCAGCACTAATGGCCGCCATATAACGGCGATTCTCCTCATACTGATTATTGTAGGCTGCACTGTAGAAGGTATTGGCACCATAATTCATTGTGCTGGCACCTGCCTGCCATTTGATATCCACATATGGTGAGCTGTAGCCACCATTCCAGAAGAAATTTCCTTTATTGAAATCACTATTATCTGATCCGCCATCACTACGGGCATATCCACCTGAAAAACGATTGAATGTCTGCTGGTTTCCCAAATTCAGATGAGCGCCTGCACTGGCAGTACCAAATGAGCCTCCTGACAATGAAACACCCAGATTATCATCCTCACTATGACGGGTCACTATATTGATTGCTCCACTGAAAGCCGATGAGCCATATACACGGCTGGCTCCTCCTTCCAATACCTCAATACGTTCAATGTCATCAACCGAAACCGGCAAATCCATGGTCAGATGACCGGTATGCGAATTACTGATATTCACTCCGTTAAGCAGAACGGTCAACTGATCACTGGTTCCACCATTCACACCTATATCTGTCTGAACGCCATAAGCTCCACGCTGACGGACATCCACTCCAGCTACCAGCTTCAGCAGGTCATTAACACTCTGTGCAGCCGTAGCGGCTATCTGCTGACGGGTCAGAACCTGTACCATTCTCACGGAATGCTGCGGACTTAATGGCACACGGGTACCAATTACTTCCAGACCTTCCAATTCATATTCACTCTCTGTTTGGGTAACTTGTGCATGGGCACATAAAACTGGCAATGCAATTCCTGCCAGCATGATTATTCTTTTATTCATTTCCTTAATCTGTCAATTGATAAATAATATCCAATTTTTCACTTCTTGAAATTCCACCAGGATTGGTCCCAGGCCATCCTTCAGGAACCTCCATATTCACCTTTTTATAATACTCCTTCCAGAAATCAGTCACTTTACCGGTTTGATCATGGAAAGACATCGGGATTTGGGGGAATACAGGTTGACCTAGCGAATCGGTATACGACAATTGTACCAACTCACTGCAATAGATTTCCTCATCCGAAGGTAAATAGAGTTTGTCATAAGGCCTGCCCATATAAGTCAGCGCCTTTTCCACAGATTTGTGGAGATTGGAACGGTCCTTCAGCCGGCCCACCAGGATTAGTGCTTTGCCATCGGCCGAATGATCCGATTGTTGAATAAAAGAATCAATAGGGTTAAGCCATACTCCGTGCTCACCAGACGCTTCCAGTGCAAACAGGCCCTCCGGCCGTTTACAGACAATGGCTACGTGCGAGATACTTTGTTGGGCATACCCCTCAGTCACTTCGGTGATGGCTTGACCAAGCCCACCGTTAGGAAGCTGCAGATTGAATAGCAGATCTCCCTCTTCCAGAACAGACACATCGGCCATCTGCACCATCAGTCGTCCCTCTTCCATTCCTGTTTTGGCTGCTGAAAGGGCTGTCTTGGCCTGAGCAGTGGCAGGAGTAGCATGAGTCAGCGTGGCCACACTCAGTACGCTGATACAAACCACTCGTCCCAGACTTTGGAAGACGGCGTACCGTTTGCGTGAGAATTGGTGCCAATGGATGGTGGCTGTTCTCCAGTTTAACGTTTTACTTTGCATATAAAAATCTCTCTTTGTTTAAAAGCAATACAAAGGTAAGTATTTTTTGTCATTTATCAAATTAACATATCACATAAATCACAAACCGCTCATCATACCCAATAGTAGGTATTGCTCCTTTCCGGTAATTTTGCTAAATTTGCGCAAATTATTCTACTATGCGATTATCTGAGCTGAAGACAGGCGAGAAAGGTGTCATTGTCAAGGTGTTAGGCCATGGCGGATTCCGTAAACGCATTGTCGAGATGGGATTCATTAAAGGTAAGGAGGTTGAGGTGGTTCTCAATGCTCCCCTACGTGACCCCATCGAATATAAAATAATGAATTATAAGATCTCCTTGCGACACGAGGAGGCGCGACATATTGAAATCATTTCTGAGGAGGAGGCCAAGAAACTGGAGGCCGAGAATCTTAACCAGCAGGTGGGTATTCAGGAGGATATTCCCATTCCCGAGGAAGAGATGCGCCGGTTGGCTTTGAAGGAACGCCGAACCATCAACGTGGCTCTGGTAGGTAACCCCAACTGCGGAAAGACCAGTCTCTTTAATTTGGCCAGTCATGCCCATGAGCATGTGGGCAACTATAGCGGCGTGACCGTTGACGCCAAGGAAGGATTTTTTGAGTTTCAGGGCTACCGATTCCGATTGATTGACCTCCCGGGTACGTATTCTCTTTCGGCTTACAGCCCTGAAGAACTGTATGTGCGCAAGTATATTATTGAGCAGACACCGGATGTAATCATCAATGTGGTGGATGCCAGCAATATTGAGCGCAACATGTATCTCACCACTCAGCTCATCGATATGAATATCCGTATGGTGGTGGCACTCAACATGTTCGATGAATTGAACAACAGTGGGAACAAACTGGATTACAATGCATTGAGTAAGCTGATAGGTGTTCCAATGATTCCTACCATCAGCCGTACGGGTATGGGTATCGAGCAACTGTTCCACGTCATCATCAATATCTATGAGGGTGGCGACTTTATCGGCAAGGATGGTGAGATCAACAAGGAGGTCTTGAAAGAAATTCAGGATTGGCATCGTGAGAATGTTTTAGATCATGGCGAGCATCTGGCCGACTTTACCACCGACCACAGTTTCGGTGACAAGACCATGAAACACACCTACCGACATATTCATGTGAATCACGGTCCCGAGCTGGAATCACAGATTGATATTGTCAAGGGAGCTGTGGCTCAAAACCGCCAGATCCGTTCCCAATACTCTACCCGTTTCCTGGCTATCAAACTATTGGAAAACGACAAGGACATCGAGCGGTTTGTACAAACGCTTCCCAATGCCAACCAGATTATGTCACTGACCCGGAAATGTCAGCAACGCATTAAGGAATTCTACGGACAGGATAGCGAGGGGGCCATTACGGATGCCAAATATGGTTTCATTCAGGGTGCCTTGGCCGAGACCTATGTGGATTATCACAAGGAGAATAATAAACAGACCGACCGGATTGACCATTGGGTTACTCACCGCATTTGGGGATATCCAATCTTCTTCCTGGTACTTTACCTGATGTTCGAGATGACTTTTATCCTGGGCATCTACCCAATGATGGGTATAGAATGGCTTGTTGACCAGTTCGGCCAACTGGTCGAGGGTATTATGTCTCCCGGCCCATTAAAGGATATGATTGTCGATGGTATCATTGGCGGCGTGGGTGGTGTCATCGTTTTCCTGCCTAACATTCTATTGCTGTATTTCTTCATCAGTTTCATGGAGGACAGCGGATACATGTCGCGCGCAGCCTTTATCATGGATAAGATGATGCACAAAATGGGACTTCATGGCAAGTCTTTCATCCCTCTGATCATGGGATTCGGATGCAATGTTCCAGCAGTCATGGCCACTCGCACCATCGAGAACAGGAAGAGCCGCTTGGTTACCATGATGGTTCTGCCATTCATGAGCTGCTCGGCACGTCTGCCTATCTACCTTATTCTGGTAGCGGCATTTTTCCCGGCCCAAGGCAGCCTTGTTCTGTTATGTATCTATGCGCTGGGTATCTTCATGGCCATCCTCATGGCCCGCATATTCAGCCATTTCCTCATGAAAGGAGACAACACGCCATTCGTTATGGAACTTCCTCCTTACCGCATGCCTACCATAAAGAGCATACTACGCCATGCATGGGAGAAAGGAAAGCAGTATCTGCAAAAAATGGGTGGTATTATTATGGTAGCCAGCATCATCATCTGGTTTCTGGGCTATTACCCCAACCATAATGCGTATTCTTCTGTACAGGAGCAACAGCAAAACAGCTACATCGGCCATATCGGAAAGGCTCTGGAACCGGTCATCAAGCCTATCGGCTTTGACTGGAAGATGGGTATCGGCATTATCAGCGGTGTAGGAGCAAAGGAATTGGTTGTCAGCACATTGGGTGTATTATATAATGATGATGCCAATGTGGAGAGCATAGACAGTTCCCACCGGTTGGAAACCGCCCTCAGCCAACACATCACACCACAGTCGGCTTTAGCCTATATGGTGTTCGCACTCATGTATTTCCCTTGCATCGCAACCATCATTGCCATCCGCAATGAATCGGGCAAATGGCGTTGGGCTTTGTTTGTAGCAGCCTATACCACCATTCTGGCCTGGATATGCGCGTGGATAGTATACCAATTGGCTGGTTTGTTAGGTTAGGTCATGATTTTTGACTATTTTTGCACTCATCTATGGAAGAATTACTATCACTGATTATGGACCCTGGAGTGAATCCTCTGGGAGCATTTTTTAAGTTGTCACTCAGCATGCTGCTGGGTGCAGTCATCGGACTGGAACGCCGGCGCAAAGGTCAGATAGCCGGTATGCGTACTTTTGCACTCATCGCCATGGGTGCCACATTGGCCATGTTGGTTTCCATCTATATTCCTCAGGAATACATGGGTCTGAAAAATGGTGACCCTGGACGTATTGCCGCTCAGGTCATCAGTGGTGTTGGTTTTCTGGGTGCCGGAGCCATCATTCAGATGAAAGGATCCGTTCGCGGACTTACTACTGCTGCAGGTATCTGGATGACAGCCTCCATCGGTTTGGCTGTAGGTGCGGGCATGTATATCATTGCCATTACCGCCAGTCTGCTGATTATCTTCATCCTGATGTCACTGGAGAAGTACGAACATAGATTCCTTCCTGGAGCCGAGGCAAAGATTATCCGTCTGAAAGTCAATGGTGTAATCACCGACTTGGACATCGTCCGTAAAAGCTTTGACCAGCACTTGATTCACGTGCAGGACGAGTTCATCAAATACGACTACCGTCAGGGTATCACCATCATCAATTTCATCATTGTGGCCAAGTCTAATCCGGATTACATGAAGCTGTTCAAGGAAATACAGACCGGACATGACAACATCTTGTCCATTACACTGACTAACGAGGTTAATAACTGATTTTTCATGAAAAAGGCATTCTTTGGCTCGCTGATGGTTTTCCTATTGGTGGCTTGTACTCCCTATGTATCGGATGTGACACAGATTTATGATTCCGGCGTATCCCGTGAACTGGCGGACTACCGCAAATCCATCATCCACGAACTGACCTACAACCTGCATTTCATTATTCCCGAGGACAAGGATGCTGACATCCAGGCATATGACACCATTGGCTTTGTATTGGAACAGCCTGAGGATGTCTTACTGGATTTCCGTGAGGATCCCCAAAAGATTCAATCAGTCATCATCAACGGCATTCCCTTCTCATGCAATATTCGCAACGAGCATATCGTCCTGCAGGCTGACCAACTGATAAAGGGTGAGAATCAGGTAGTTGTCAGTTTCATTGCAGGAAACCAGTCACTCAATCGTAACGACGATTATCTGTACACCTTATTTGTTCCGGATCGCGCCCGAACAGCTTTCCCATGTATGGATCAGCCCAACATGAAAGCCAAGTTTACCCTGACACTTAGCATTCCGCAAGCTTGGACAGCCGTATCCAATACGTATTGCTGTGATACCCAGGTTCAGGATGGCGTCAAACAGATGGTCTTTGCTCAGACCGAACCGCTCAGTACCTACCTGTTTGCCTTTGCTGCCGGTAAATTCCAATACCAGACCTATACCGATGGCGGACGTACTATTGGCGCCTACTACCGCGAGACGGATCCAAAGCGTGTGGCTCAATTGCCTGAGATTTTCAGACAAGTGGTATATTCCCTGAATTGGCAGGAGGAGTACACCGATATGCCCTATCCGTTTGCTAAATACGACCTGGTCATTCTGCCTGGTTTCCAGTTTGGCGGCATGGAGCACACGGGTGCCACCTTCTATAATGATAATACCATTTTCCTGAGCGAGCACCCTACCCCAGACGAGGAACTGAGCCGTGCTCAGCTGATTGCTCACGAAACATCACACATGTGGTTTGGCGATTGCGTCACC
>JAZQPA010000002.1:0-38677 GCA_045628125.1 Bacteroidaceae bacterium | reverse complement strand
CTGATTGTTATGTCCATGGATTTTAAGGATGTAAGCTACAAGAAGGCGGTCAGTAAATACATCGGTAAGCTAAAGATTCCTGATTTCCCGGAAAGCATGGACTTTGACGAACGCTGCAGGCAGTTTTGCACTAATCCTTATTATGGCCGGATAGTCTATGACGCCTACAGGAAGTATTATTACCGCTTTGCCTATCCAAGTACAGAATTGGAGAATCATACTGAGAGTTGGTACGACCTTACCCAAAGCGGCCGCGATGAGTTTTCCATCATTATCCTGGATGAGGATTTGAATGTGATAGGCGAGACGATGTTTCCCCGTGACCGTTTCCGCTCCAACCTCTACTTTGTCTGTAAGGACGGTTTCTATATCAGTTGCAACCATTACAAGAATCCGGGATATACGGATGATGCATTTCAATTCGTGAAGTTTGAGGTGAAAGGCAAGTAAGAATACGGGTAATAAAAAGTATACCTTCATTATTTGTCTTTATATTTTTTATTGTTTATTTTTACACTCTAATCAAAAACAATATTAAGATAAACATTATGAAGAAGTTTCTTTTTTCCGCTGCAGCAGTATTTGCATCGGTAGTAGGCTATATTTGCTTTCTTTCCGTATTGCAAAGCTGTGATACCTCTTCAAAGAAGGAGAAGAGCGAAATCTTTGTTGAGCATGATACCGAGATAGAACTGTTTTCCAGTACAGGAGAGCTGGCCTGTTCCGACAATTATCTGGCAGTCTCGGGCAGTGAAATCCCGGTGGAACTCTATTCGCTTCCCGACATGAAGAAGCACACAACATACGGTTCCATCGGCCAGGGCCCGGAAGAATTCCTTTTGCCGATGCTGGCATTTGCAGAAGACCGTGAGATAGGAGTGAATGACCTGAAGAGCCAGTCGCTGACTTTGTTGAGTATCCGTGAGGATAAAGACTCGCTGTCACTCTCCAACAGGCAGAGACTGGTTTCAGATGAGGGCAGAAGCAATTCCGTCCGCTCTTTCATCCGAATCGGCAAGGACCATTATGCGGGAGTCATAGCCCAGAAGTCGGGCGAGTTCTTTGCCTTGGCCGACAGCAATCTTCACACCGTCGGCTATTTCGGTGAATCGCCCGTTGACGATCCCTCTCTCAGCACCTTTGCCTCCCGGATGCGGCTTGGCAACTGCCGCACGGCTTCCTTTGGGGATTCGTTTGTCTATTCCACAAAGGATCTGCCTTTCCTGGCAAAATATCATCTGGAAAACGGCAGCATGGTCAGGGACTGGAGCCTCTATTTTGACAAGACCTATTACGAGGTGAGGGATGGCGACCTGCTTTTCAGCGAGGAGTCGACATTCGGTCAGGTAATGTCCGTACAGATGGACCATGAGTACATTTATGTGCTTTATCTGGATCAGCTGATAAGTGAGTATGACTACGGTAATTCGGAGAAATCGCAGGCAAATAAGATTCTGGTCTTTAATTATCAGGGTGAGCAGGTGGCAACCCTGAAGCTGGATTGCAGAATAGGCAGGATGGCGCTATGCCGTAAACGTAACCTGCTATTCGGCATAGCCAATCTTCCTGAGCCTACACTGGTCAGGTTTAATTTGCCTAAGGACATGAAGTAGAGAACTAATGACACTTACTAAGCCTACTAGCTTCACCATAGCTATAGGTCTCTTTCACCTTCGCTTCAGGTCTCTTTCACCATAGCTTTAAGCCCGCTTTTGCACCCTATATTTTAGCTATGTTTAAGCGGTGTTAATACTGATATAAATCAATGGTATAGCTATGTTATGTTAGAGTAAAAGGTAATTTATTCTGAATCTATGTTGAATGGTATAGTGTAAGCATTTACGATAAAATGTGGCAGAAAGTGCCATAAAGTGCCAGAAAAGTCCATAAAGTGCCAATGATATTTCCATGTGATTGTACCTTTGCATGGTATTCTTGTCTATTTTCTGCGCTTCTGTTTTCCTTTCTGCAAACGGGTATTGGGCTTGCGGAACGAGCTGTCGCGTTTACCCGTTGAAATCTCGGCACCTGCCAATACATAATCCAGTTGTTTATGCTCCAGGTCGGCACGGGCCACCTTGATGCGTATGCTGTCACCTAAAGAGAAGCGGGTACGCTTGTCACGGCTTTCCAGGCAGTAGTTGCGGTCGTCGTAAATGAAGTAATCATCGCCCAGGTCACGCATGCGTATCATACCCTCGCATTTGTTCTCGTTAATCTCAGCATACAAGCCCCATTCGGTAACACCACTGATGGTGGCATCGAATTCCTGTCCTAAGTGATCCTGCATGAACTCCACCTGCTTGTACTTGATGCTGCTGCGCTCGGCCGATGCTGCGGTCTGCTCCATGGCACTGCAGTGCTCGCACAGATCCTCGTATTTGTTTTCCTGAACGGTGCGCCCCTTGGCATCGATATAACGGCTCAGCAGACGGTGTACCATCATGTCCGGATAACGGCGGATAGGCGAGGTGAAATGGGTGTAGTAGTCGAATGACAGGCCATAGTGACCGATGTTATGGGTGCTGTACTTAGCCTTCTGCATGGCACGCAGCGATACGGTTTCGATAAGGTTCTGCTCTGGCTTTCCGCTCACATCGCTCAGCAGGGCGTTGATGCTCTTGCTCACCTGAGTCTTACTGCCATCGGTCTTCATGCGGTAGCCGAACTTACCGATGAAACTCTTCAGGTTGTCCAGCTTCTCCGGGTCTGGCAGGTCATGGATACGGTACACAAAGGTCTTTGCCTTCTTGTTCTTTGCCACCTTGCCTATCGTCTCAGCTACGGTACGGTTGGCCAGCAGCATGAACTCCTCCACCAGTTTGTTGGCATCCTTGCTGTACTTGAAATATACGTTCAGCGGCTTACCCTTCTCATCAATGTTGAAACGTACCTCGTAACGGTCAAAATTGATGGCACCCTCGTTGAAACGCTTGGCACGCAGCGCCTTGGCCATCTGGTCCAATGCAATCAGTTCCTCGGCAAACTCACCCTCTGGCTTTCGAGCACCGCTCAGGTACTCGTGATGCGTGTGAGCCTCAGGACGTGGGCGTCCCTCGTCATAATCCTCGGCCACACCGTTCTTCTCCAGAATATCCTGTACCTCCTCGTACACAAACCGGCGGTTGCTCTTGATGACGGTATGTACGATGCGGGAATGCTTCACCTCGGCCTGGTCGTTCATGTGGAAGATAACGGAATAAGCCACCTTCTCCTCGTCCTGGCGCAAAGAGCACAACAGGTTGCACAGGCGCTCGGGCAGCATAGGGATGGTACGGTCCACCAGGTAGACAGAGGTGGCACGGTTGAATGCCTCCTTATCGATGATATTACCCTCCTTTACGTAATAAGTCACATCGGCAATGTGAACACCCACTTCCCACAGGCCGTCTGGCATCTTGCGGATAGACAGGGCATCGTCAAAGTCCTTGGCATCGCGCGGGTCGATGGTGAAGGTGGTGACAGGACGGAAATCCTCGCGCTGGGCAATTTCCTCAGCCGGAATCTCATCCGGAATACGGTTGGCTGCAGCCTCCACCTGCTTAGGGTATTCGTAAGGCAGGCCATATTCCGCCAGGATGGCATGCATCTCGGCATTGTTATCGCCCGATGCACCCAGGATATCCAGTACCTCGCCAATAGGGCTCTTGGCCTCGTCGGGCCATTCGGTGATGCGCACAATGGCCTTATCACCGGTCTTACCGCCCTTTACTTTATTGATAGGAATGAAGATGTCGTTCTCCAGGTAGCGGTTGTCGGTAACCAGAAAGGCATAGTTTTTCTCCACCTGCAGCTTGCCCACAAAGGTATCCTTGGCACGTTCTACAATCTCGATGACCTCGCCCTCGCGCACACGGTCACGTCGGCGGGCAAAGATAGCCACACGCACACGGTCGCCGTTCATGGCATGAGCCGAGTTGCGCTCGGCAATGCGGATAGGCTCGCCCTCACCTTCTGGGATAATCTGGTTCTTGCCGTTCTTCTTGCGCTCAAAGATACCCTCCACAATGGAGTCGGTATGCTTCAGACGGAACTTATTGGATTCCGGCTGGGTGAGGTAGTCCTCATCCACCAGGTCGAACAGCAGGTCCACGCACAGCATCTTCAGCGGATGCGTGTTCAGGCGCAGTTCCCTGAAGATGGTCTTCATGGGATAGGTTTCACTGGGATTGTTCTGGAACAGGTTCAATACCATTTCCAGCAATTCATTTTTGTTGAGGCGCTTGCCGCCTTTCTTTCCTGACTTTCCCATAGTTTTAGAAGGTTTAGATCCATTTATTTTCCTTGTACCATGCCACGGCCTCCTTCACGCCCCGTTCCAGCGGGTACTGAGGCTGGTAGCCCAACTCGTCCATCAGCGGCTGAATGTCGCACTGCCAGTTGCGCTGTTTCATGATACTGTATTTATCGGGGTTCAGCGCAATAGGCTTATGGGTAATCTTACCCAGGAATCCGCCTGCCACGCAGATAATCTTCAGCAGCCATAGCGGAGCCTTGATGCGCACCATCCAAGGGTTGCCCAACTCCTTTCTCAGCAGGTCGCTGAAGGTGGCACTTTCGTACACACGGCCATCGCTCACAAAGTATTCCCGTCGGGTTACCCCCTTTTCTATGCCCAGGAAGATGGCCTGTACCAGATCCTTGACATACACAAAGGTAATCTCCTGCTTCTTATAACCCACGGCAAAGTCGACATGCTGCTTGATGCTCTTGGCCATCAGGAAATAATCACGCTCACGGGGGCCGTACACGCCTGTAGGGCGATAGATCAGGTAAGGATAATCCACCAGCGACTTGATGTAACGCTCGGTTCTTACCTTACTGCGGCCATAGGCCGTGTTCGGCTTGGGCTCATCCTTCTCGGTGATGGGGCGGTACAGCAGGCCGTTGCCGTCATCGCCCACCGGCTTTTCGCGGATAGGTCCAAAGATACTCAGTGAACTGATATAGACAAACTGCTCAGGGCGCATGCCCTGTTCACGCAGGGCCGCAATCAGATTGACCGTGGCCTGATAGTTGAACCGGTCAAAGTCGCGGCTGTCATTACATTTGGTCACGCCGGCACAATGGATAATCACATCCCACTTGCCATGCTTTTCCACGTGGCGTCCCAACTGGGTCGACAGGGCATCGATGGAGCGGAAATCCAGTTTAATCAGGTTGATACGCTTATCCTGCAGGTAGTTCAGGCTACTGCTTCCACGCACACCAGCCCATGTGGTGAAACCCTGTTTCAGAGCCTCCTCCACCAGAAAACTGCCAATAAAACCGCTGGCGCCCGTTATTAAAATACTCTTCTTCATGGTTACAAAGTTAGCATAAAGCCATCACATCTGCATCATAAAGTGGTAATTTTTCACAAATAATTCATAATTGGAAGAATATTTCGTACATTTGCGGTCACTAATTCTTACAAAAATATGGCAGAGCATTTAGAAATTGCTGAAGGCGGCAAAGAAGAGAAATATGCCTTACTTTACGAGCAGATTGTAGGTCTGATGGAGGATGAACCCGATACCATTGCCAACATGGCCAATGTGTCGGCTATGATTCAGGACACCTTCCATTTCTGGTGGACCGGTTTCTACCGTGTCATTGATGGAATCTTGGTCTTAGGTCCTTTCCAGGGCCCTTTGGCCTGCACCCGTATCAAATGCGGAAAGGGTGTGTGCGGTACAGCCTGGCAGAAGGATGAGACTCAGGTGGTTCCCGATGTGGAGCTGTTCCCTGGTCACATTGCCTGCAGTTCTCTGTCGCGCAGTGAGATAGTGGTACCTATGCACAAGGACGGACAGGTAAGTGGCGTGCTGGACATAGACAGCGAGCACCTGGCCACCTTTGATGAAACCGATAAGGTGTGGCTGGAGAAGATTGTTAAGCTGTTTGAGTAACACTCTCGGGTATAAAAAAGGTTGGCCAAACTGGTCAACCTTTTTTTATTGTTTATTGGATAATCGCCTACCTTGGCGTCTTAATGGTTCCTCGTGGCTCTGGCGGATAGCCATAATCATGCCTACCACCTGGTTGTAGTTTTCCATGCCCGATTCGATGCTGTTTCCTTTCAGAAACCAGTTATAAAGGGTTTCCTGAATCCCGCCAATGAACGGGTTCTCCAGGGCTTTCCAGTATTGGCTCTGGGTGCGCCATTCCGACAGGATATTGGGGTTGATCCGTGCTTGCCACTCCTTCATCTCTTTCTCTTCCAGCAGGCCCTGTGCATTGCGCCACACATTGGGCAGCAGACCAAAATAACCGCTGTAGTGAATGGCTGGGTCATCGGAATGCAGGCATACTTCATAGGCCCAGAAATTGGCCTCGGCCTCACTGCTCACACCCAGCAGATGCGCTGTCTCGTGTGCCAGGGTGAACGGATACTGCAGGGGCCGGAGCTGCAGGTTGAGTTGCGACTCGCCCATGAAAGGCCCCATATAACCCAATACGCCCACCCCACTGTACAGGTCGTTGAACAGCACATGCTTGGGACGCTGGAACGGCTGAGGGCGGGTAAGTCCATACCCCTCGGGAACAGAGCAATAGATGCTTTTGATTTCCTCCAGTGTCTCTTCGGGGTTAACATTATCCACACGTATGTAGGTGGCGTTGAGGCTGTCGGTGTATTCGTTCAGAAAGGTCATGAACTCTCCTTTATCGTACGAGGCAGGGAATATCATGAGGCGCTGGTGAAAGTCGTGCCGGAAGTAGTTGCATCCCCATCCCAGGTAGAACCATACCACTACCCAACCTATCATCTCCAGCTCACCTTTGAGCATGCGTGAGAATTTGCGTCCGCAGAGCGAGGCGATGACGGGATAAAGCAGCAGGACCAGGGTGGCCAGTACCACTACCCATTCCTCGAGGGAGTAGGGAATAAACGAGGCAATATAGGATAATACCCAAGAGATGCCGGGGTAAAGCCAGGTGGCATACAGCTCGCCGGCATTGGGCACAAAACGAACTGCCGCCACAAACAGTAGCAGCAGAACCAGTAATCTTCGTCGGGGACGTCGGGACAACAGCAAGTGTTCAGCCTGTTTTAAGAAGGTTAATAACCCTTAGCCTTGAAAGCCAATGCGTACATGCGCATCTGTTTGATCATGGCCAGCAAGCCGTTGCTGCGGGTTGGCGAGAGGTGTTCCTTCAAGCCAATCTGCTCAATAAAATACAGGTCAGCATTCAGAATCTCGTCAGGGGTGTGATCGGTCAGCACCTTGATGAGCAGGGTGACGATACCTTTCACAATCAGGGCATCGCTCTCGGCCTGGAACTGCAGGCGTCCGTCCTGAATGTCGCACTGCAGCCAAACACGGCTCTGGCAACCGTCAATCAGGTTCTGTTCGTTCTTGTATTTCTCGTCCAGTGGCTGCTGCTCGTTGCCCAAGTCAATCAGCAACTGGTATTTATCCATCCAATCGTCGAAGTCAGAAAACTCCTCGATTACCTCATCCTGAAGTTCATTGATTGTCTTCATACCTTTTTATCAATGCTCGTTGTATATGACTTCCATCAGCACCTGTCCCACCATCTGAAGGGTGGCAGGGTCGATGTTACTTATATTATCGCTCAAAGTGTGCCAAGTAGGGCCGAAGCTGCTCTCCTTGCAGTCGGGATACATGGGGATGATATCGATGCAAGGTATCTTGGCAATCTCATTAATAGGAATATGGTCGTCGGTAATGGCACCACCGTCCTTCTTAGGGAAGCGTCCGCCCATGCCCATGTCACCGGCCTTGTTCCATACCTTCTTGACTATACTCTTGGCATAACGGGTAGAGAAATACTCCTGATAGAACGATGAGTTGCGGTTGCCCACCATGTCCAGCAATACGCCATAGCGTGCGTTATAGCCTGCTGTGTGAGGGGTGTGTGACCAGTACTGCGAACCCAGGCACCATGACTTGTCATCGTGCTCACCCTCGTACCAGTCGGGGGTACCGTAATCTTCCATGTCGAAGCAAATCAGGTCCACGCCAATCTCCGGCATCTGCTTCTGGAACTGGCGGGCCAGCTCAACCATGATGCCCACACCGCTGGCACCGTCATCGGCACCGTCGATAGGAGTGTGGTGATTCTTTGGATCCGGGTCGTTATCCGCCCAAGGGCGGCTGTCCCAGTGGGCGCAGATCATCACGCGCTTACCGCTCTCCGGCTTATAGCTGGCGATGATGTTACGCATCTTGAGCGAGGTACCGTCCCATGCCTTCACGTTATCCTTCTGCTCGGTGACGGTAGCACCCAGTTCGGTGAACTTCTGCACCAGCCAGTCGCCACACTTGTCATGAGCTGTTCCGTTAGGGATGCGGGGACCGAAATCGCACTGAGCCTTGACATAGGCATAGGCGCTGTCGCCATTGAAATCAGGAGCCTTGATGGTGGCGGTCACCTCGTCCAATGGAGCCACGGTGGCGGTGTTGCTGCTGTTACCGCAGGAGATTAGGGCAAACAGCAGGGCAGGAACGATATATAGAAAATGTTTCTTCATTGTTACGCACTCGTTTAGAAATTGTATTTGCGATTGGGGTTCTTGGGGAACCATCCCTTACGCACACGCTCTTCCTGCTCGAACATCTCCAGGATGCTCCAGAAAGAGGAAAAGGCAAATACCCCGAACAAGGAAGACAGCAGGGTATTGCTGATGTATAAGGCCACCACAGCGGTTACACATCCTAAAACCAGAAAGATGGGCCAGCATTGCTTACCCCAATAGTACTCAGCCTTGATGACAATGGGGTGGAACAGTCCGATGATCAGAAACGTGCTGACGCCAATAATCAGGCCTTCCCAGTTCAGACTTGTCATTCTTCTACGTCGTCAAGAATTGGGGTGCTCAGGTCGGCATCCTCGCCTTCCATCGAACCGATAGGAATCTCGCGCTTGATGCTCTGATCCAGTGAGATCAGGGTTTCGGTAGCGGTCACACCTGAAATCTGCTGGATACGGTCGTTCAGCAGTTCCATCAGATGCTCGTTATCCTTAGAGTACAACTTGGTCAGCATGGTATAAGGACCGGTGGTGAAATGGCACTCCACAATCTCAGGAATCTTTTTGATTTCCTCGACGGCATTCTTATACATGGAACCTTTTTCCAACTTGATTCCCACATAGGTACAAGTGCGGAAGCCCAGGCTCTTAGGGTTTACATCGTAACCGGAGCCTACAATCACGCCCATATCGACCATGCGCTGTACACGCTGGTGGATGGCTGCGCGTGACACACCACAGCGAGCTGCCACGTCCTTGAAAGGAATACGGGCATTACGGGAGATAATGCTGAGGATTTTCTTATCCAGAGTATCAATTTTTTCCATATTGTTGGATATTATGCTTAAATCAGACAAAAAGTAAGCAAAAATACAATATATTTTTATTTTTACCGCCTTTTTATGGAAAAAAGAAAGAAAAAGGCATCGAATTTAATAACTCGATGCCTTTTCTATCGTTTTTTAACTTAGAATCTTATTTCTCGATACCAATCAGCTCGATTTCGAAAGTCAGCATTGAGTATGGCTGAATCTGGCCAGCCTCGCGAGAGCCGTAAGCCTGATCCTGTGGAATGTAAACCTTCCACTTAGAACCAACAGGCATGTGGGTCAACACGGTGGTCCAACCCTGGATAACCTGGTCAGCACGGAAGGTGCTTGGCTCGTTGCGGTCGTAAGAGCTGTCGAATACGGTGCCATCCAGCAGAGTACCCTTATAGTGTACCTTTACGCGAGACTCTGAGGTAGGAATCTCACCCTTACCTTCGGTCAGTACCTCGTACTGAACACCGCCGTCCAATACCTGAACGCCTTCCTTCTTAGCATTCTGTGCCAGGAAGTCCTCACCTGCCTTACGGTTTGCACCATACTTCTCCTCGGTAACCTTCTCCTGAATCTTGGTCATCTTCTCCTGAGCGGTAGCGTTAGCTGTTTCCAGGCTCATGATCTTGCTGTCCTCCAATACACCAGCTACGAAACCAGCCAGGAAGTTGTCCATGCTGAGGGTCTGGGTAGAGTCTGCACCAAAGATCTGCTGGTTCAGACTTGAGAACATCTGGCCGCCAACCTGCTGACCAATCTGGATACCTGCATAATAAGCGTTCTGCTTCTTGTTATCGCTTGAGTTTGCACCCTCGATAAGACCTTTCAGGAACTCGTCAATGTAAGCGGTATCAACATCCAGACGCTGTACCATATAATCTTTCAAACCCTGAGTATTAGACATACCGATAGAATATGCCAGGGTATCAAGCTCAGTCTTCAAATTTGCCTTTGGGCTCTGTGCTGTACAAGACACGAAACCACAAGCAGCGGCTGCAACAGCCAAAACTACACTAAATTTTTTCATCTTATTCTTCAAATTAATTGTAAATACTATTGGAATTACAGAACCTTAATCAGCTCAACATCGAAAATCAGGGTAGAATAAGGAGGAATCATGGCACCTGCACCACGCTCGCCGTAACCCAACTGGTATGGGATAAACAGACGGTAGGTAGAGCCTTCTGCCATCAGCTGAAGAGCCTCGGTCCAACCTGGGATTACCTGATTCAATGGGAAATCTGCTGGTTCATTGCGGTCGTAAGAACTGTCGAATACCTTACCGTTGATCAGCGAACCGCGATAGTGGCAGCGTACTCTGTCAGTTGCGCTTGGCTTCTTGCCCTCGCCTCTCTTCAGTACCTGATACTGCAAACCTGAAGCGGTGGTGACAACACCTGCCTTCTGGCCATTGATCTTCATGAATTCCTCGCCCTCAGCGATAGAAGCATCGTTTGCACGCTCCTCCAATACATTGAAATAATCGGTAACAATAGCTTGTGCCTCCTTATGGCTGATTACTAAATCGTTGCCCTTAATCACGTCATTGATAGCCTGTACAAAGTCTTCTGTGTTCAACTCTGAAAGACCCATGCTCAGCAGGTTCTGGCCAATTCCAAGACCTAATGCATAACTGAATTTGTCCATCTTAAATCGTACTATTTTAAAATATCGCGCAAAATTACATCTTTTATGGCTAACTCTATATAGTACAACCGTTTTTTTTACTATTTTTGTGAAATTAAACGTGTAATATTCATAAAACCATGAAAAAAATCGTCTTTTTAACAGGTGCAGGCATTTCTGCCGAGAGCGGTATCTCAACGTTTCGTGATTCAGGAGGTTTGTGGGATAAGTATAATGTGCAGGATGTGGCCAGCATAGAGGGCTATTGGCGCAACCGCGAGCTGGTATTGGAATTTTACAACGTTCGCCGTCATGAGTCGGTGAATACCAAACCGAATAAGGCTCACTTGCTGGTTGCTGAACTGGAAAAGAACTTTGATGTGACTGTAGTGACCCAGAATGTGGACAACCTGCATGAGCAGGCTGGCAGTTCCAAGATTGTGCATCTGCACGGTGAACTGATGAAGGCCACTTCAGAGCGCGACCCTAATGATCCCCGCTGCATTGTGGAACTGGGACCTGACAATATGGATATTCATTTGGGCGATAAGGCCAAGGACGGATCGCAGTTGCGTCCGTTCATCGTATGGTTTGGTGAATCTGTGCCGATGATTGAGGTGGCTGTTGAGGAAGTGGAGACTGCCGATATCCTAGTGGTGGTGGGTTCATCACTGAACGTGTATCCGGCAGCAGGCCTGGTGCATTATGCCCGTCCTACTACTCCGATTTACGTTATCGATCCTAAGCCGGTGGAGGTACATACCAGCCGTTCCATCACCTTTATCCAGAAAAAGGCATCGGAGGGTATGGAAGAGCTAAAGAATCTGCTGTTGCAGTAATTCGGTAATGGTCTGTTTGAGGACGGGATGAACCAGGTTTGGAGCAATCTCGGCCAGGGGCTCCAGCACAAACCGGCGCTGATGCATCAGCGGATGAGGCAGTGTGAGGCGTGGAGTGCTGATGACCAAGTCGTTATAAAGCAGCAGGTCAATGTCGATAGGCCTGTCGGTGTATTGACGGTTTTCTGACTTATGGGTGCGTCCCAAACGTTTCTCTATCTTTTGGGTCAGATCCAGAACCTGCAGGGGAGAGAGGCAGGTTTGGCAACACGCCACAGCATTCAGAAAAGGATGCTCGGATTGGAATCCCCAGGGTTCAGTAACATAAAAAGCAGATTGGAGACTTACGGTCCCAATCTGCTTCTTTATTTCTTGTATGGATTGATGCAACAGGGCTTCACGGTTGCCCAGGTTGCTTCCTAAACCCAAATATACGGTATTCATTAATCAGGCAAAATCAACAATGCATCGCCAAAGCTACCGAATTTGTAGCCTTCCTTAACGGCCAGGTTGTAAGCGGCCATGGTCTGCTCGTAACCGCCGAATGCAGCGGTCAGCATCAGCAGAGTGGACAGAGGCAGCTGGAAGTTGGCTACCATACAGTTGGCCACACCAAACTGATGAGGAGGGAAGATGAAACGGTTAGTCCATCCCTCGTATTCCTTCAGGTTTCCGTCGGTGCTTACCGCGGTCTCCAGCGCACGCATGGTGGTGGTACCGATAGCACAGATTTTACGGTTCTCGGCCTTGGCCTTGTTGACCATCTGGCACACCTTACCGCTTACCACCATCTGCTCAGAGTCGGTCTTGTGCTTGGTCAGGTCTTCCACATCAATTTCGCGGAAGTTACCCAAACCGGCATGCAGGGTGATGAATGCAGGGTCGATGCCCATGATTTCCATACGCTTCATCATCTCACGGCTGAAGTGCATACCTGCTGTAGGAGCAGTTACGGCACCTTCCTGAGTAGCGAAGATGGTCTGGAAACGCTCGTTGTCCTCTGGTTCTGATGCTCTCATGCTGGTGATGGTAGCAGGCAGTGGAGCCTCGCCCAAACTGTAAAGAGCCTCTTTGAACTCATCGTGCGGACCATCGTAAAGGAAACGCAGGGTACGGCCACGTGAGGTGGTATTGTCAATGACTTCGGCAACCATGGCATCATCATCGCCGAAATATAACTTATTACCAATACGGATTTTACGTGCAGGGTCTACCAGTACATCCCAAAGACGCAGGTCCTCGTTCAGCTCACGCAACAGGAATACCTCGATGCGGGCTCCGGTCTTTTCCTTATTACCCCACAGGCGAGCAGGGAATACTTTGGTATCATTGAAGACAAACACATCGTGCTCGTCAAAATACTCCAGCATGTTCTTGAATTTGCGGTGCTCAATCTCACCGCTCTTCTTATGCAGTACCATCAGTTTGCACTCATCGCGATGATAGATGCCTGTCTCAGGATCATAATCGGCAGGGTATAGTGCAATACTCTCTTGTGGCAGCTTAAATTTGAATTGTGACAGCTTCATGATTTTCAGTGAATTTTAAATCGGCTGCAAAGATACGGTTTTGAGTCGGGGGGTGTCAAGTACAATCGTGTTAAAAAAGTATAATGGAGAATTAAGCCTCGGGCAGCTCAATTTCCTGCTGTTCCAACCATTCCGGGAATTGCTCGATGGTCAGACAGTCCTTCACACGCACCTCGCCTACACGTGTGCGTCTTAATTGTATAAGGTGTGCTCCACTCTCCAGAGCCACACCAATGTCACGTGCCAGGGCACGGATGTAAGTACCTTTGCTGCAAACCACCCTAATCTCCAGTTCCATGGAGGCGGCATCGAAACGCAGCACTTCCAGCTCATCGATGATCAGTGTTTTTGCCTTCAGTTCCACCTCCTCGCCCTTGCGTGCCAGCTGATAGGCGCGCTTGCCGTCTACCTTGCAGGCAGAGAACACCGGCGGTATCTGCTGGATGGTGCCGCGGAATTTCTCCAGCACACTGTCCACCAGCTCACGGTTGATGTGTGCGGTGGGATAGGTGGCATCAATCTCCTTCTCCAAGTCGAAGGAAGGAGTGGTGGCCCCCAGCTTCAGGGTGGCAATATATTCCTTGGTATGTGCCTGCAGTTCGTCAATGCGCTTGGTGGCACGGCCGGTGCACAGAATCATGACACCGGTAGCCAATGGGTCGAGCGTTCCGGCATGACCCACTTTCAGTTTCTTGACTCCCAACTTCTGGCATAACAGGTATCTCACCTTTGCCACTACAGCAAAGGAGGTCCAGGTCAGGGGCTTATCAATATAGATAATTTCTCCTTGGGTAAAATTCATAACAGTGAATAAACAATGGTAAAGCAGCCGATGATAGCGCAATAGACAGCGAAATAGATCAGCTTGCATTTCTTGACCAGATTAATCATCCACTTGCAGGCAATGCAACCGGAAACAAATGCTGCGATAAAGCCCACAATCAGGGGGAGGGTTGGAATGGCCACGGTGGCACCATGCTCTGCCAGGTATTCTGCACTTGGAGCAATGATGTGCTTGGCATCCAATAGGGCCTCGCCCAAGATAGGAGGGATGACCATCAGGAAAGAGAACTGTGCCAATGACTTACGGCTGTTGCCCAGCAAAAGTCCGGTGGCAATGGTCGAACCGCTTCGTGAAAGACCTGGCAGTACGGCACATGCCTGCGCCAGACCAATGATGAAGGAATCTCTTTTAGAGATAGTTTCCTTCTCCTTTGGCTGATAGTAATGAGTAAGAGCCAGAAGCAGTGAGGTGATGACCAGACATACGCCTACCACCAGAGTGCCGTGGAAAAGGGCTTCTACCTGATCCTTGAAACACAGGCCTACCACACCTACCGGTATCATGGAGATCAGGATGTTGAGGGTGTATTTGGTCTCATCGTTCCATTGGAACTTGAACAGTCCCTTGAAAATCCAGATGATTTCCTTCCACAGAATAACCAGTGTAGACAATACAGTGGCTACATGCACCACGATGTCAAATGTCAGTCCTCCCGCTTCAGGGTCAATGCCTAAAAGCATCTGGCCAATCTGCAGGTGACCGCTGCTGCTGACAGGGAGATATTCGGTCAGTCCCTGTACCAAACCCAGGAGTAAAGCTTGTATCTCGTTCATTATTCCTTGTTTTTAGGTTTACGTAATACGGCATAAATCATAAAGATGAAGCCCAGGAAACTGATGACAGGAGCCACCTTGATGCGTGTGTCACTGAAAATGTCGGCCTCAAAATGCTCCAGGTCGGAACCGGGACCGCTCATCAGGAAAAAGCCAATCAGTATGATAACCATACCTACGGCCAACAGGATGAAGTTTATCTTGTCAAAAGCAAAATTATTTTTCATGCTTGAACTATTTTGTGATGATTAATTAAGCGGTATATAAATCTTGTGCACGCATGTTCAGGAAACGGCTCACTGAAACATATGCGCAAATCAGGGTGATAAGCAATCCGAATATCAGCACCACGCCACCCACGATAAACAGAATCTGTGGGGAGAGAATATCCATCAGTTCGGGTTCTTGCTGCAGCAGCAGGGATACACCCAGCGCCAGGAAGAAGTCGGCAACAACTGCTGCGATAAGTCCGAGTACCATGCTTTTCCACAAGAACGGACGACGGATGAACGACCAGCTGGCACCCACCAGTTTCATGGTGTGGATAGAGAAACGGTTGCTATATACACTTAAGCGTAATGTATTGTTGATCAAAGCAAAACTAACCATGGTAAGCAGGGTGGCTATGATCAGGAGAACCACACTGATTTTCTCAATCATGGTATTGATGGTATCCACCCATTCCTGCTGGTATACCATATCTATCACTTTCGGGGTCTTCTGCAAATCCTTGGCAATCCACTTGATGCTGTCGGGATTGGCATAATCAGCCTTCAAACCCACTTCGAGTGAAGCGGAAAACGGGTTGTGACCGATGAAATCCGTAGGGTCGGCACCCATGTCGAATGTCATCTCCAGAAGAGCCTTATCTTTAGAGATATAATCGATTTGCTTGACATAGCGCTTAGCCTTGAGATTCTTCTGGATTTTCTCCAGATCGCTGTTGGTGGCATCATCGCTCATCAGCAGTGTGATGGCAATGTTCTCACGCACCTGCTTGCTGAGGCTATGTGCGGAAAGCACGAAAAAGGTTACAGCACCCAACAGCAGCAGCACCAGTGTCATGCTGATGCAGGAGGTAAGGGCTTGTACATTAAAAAAACTGACCTGTCTCTTCATTGCTACTTCTTTTTACGGAAAACATAGATGATGGAACTGCTGCGGTCGGAATGCGCGATGGATTTCAAACCGCAAACTGCACCTGTCCATAAACCTTTCAGGAAGTATAGGGGATTACCCAGGTACTTCTCACTCAACATAGAGACATAGAAAGCGTCAAAAGGCATAGGGTACCGCTCACAAAGTATAAATCCGTTCTGGGCAGCCATCTGCTGCATGGTGTCGGGGGTGAAATGCCACAGGTGACGTGGCACATCATAGGCTGCCCACATGGAATTGTATACTGCGGCATCGGCACTGCTGCAGTTGGGAACTGCCACAATCAGCCTGCCCTGATCCTGCAACTGACGCTTCAGCAACGACCACAATGCGGGAAGATCCTCGATATGCTCCATCACATGCCATAGGGTAATGGCATTGAAGCTGCGGTCATTGAAACTGTTCATGTAACTCTCGTCAAGTACATTCAGGTTGAAATGCTGCCAGGCAAATGCGCGAGCATCCCCATTTTTCTCAATGGCCTCCACATCCCAATCCCGCTGTTGCATGGTATGGGCAAAATAACCGGTTCCGCATCCGATGTCCAGAATGCGCCCTTTTTTCATGTGGCACACGTCTTCCACCAGCTTGGCTTTCTTCTTGAGCATGTATGAACGCACCCAGTGGTAGATACGGTTCATGGCACCGGAACGCGTGTTGGTGTGCGAGATGTAATCGGGTGATTCATAATACCGTCCAATCTCTGCCTCCACCGGAACGTCCTGCGTCATTTTAAACCCACACTTACTGCACTTCAGGATGTGAAAATTATCTCCTGTAGCGTAACAGTCAGTGCAGGTTAAAAAGTGTTTGAGTTGAACACTACCACATATCGGACACTTGTCCAAGTGACGAACATTCATAAATGATGACCTGTCAGCAAATTCAGTGCAAAATTACGATAATTTTACGCACCTACCTAATTCTTTGCTGATTTTTAGCCTCATTCCTTTGGCGAATGCCCATGGTCACTGTTCCATCTGTTGGGCTTTTTCTGTTGCTTCTTTTTCTGCTTGGCCAGAATTTTACTGCAGATGTGCAACTTGATGGCGTGGGAACGGGGACTGATGCCGGTCTTGGCCTCTGATACCGTGATCTTCCTATCCCAGTAGGTCAAATCGTTTGTGCTGAAGAATTCCAGCAACCTGTCGGCATCACCCGCTTCCATTTCAATAAACCCATAGCTGGAACTGCTTTCCTTCTTAGGAGGAATGATTCGTGCATTGAAACCCTCGCCAAAAGGCATTACAATTTCTCCCAACCACTTTGCATCAATCTCCGGATCCAGGTTGCCGAAGAAGATGCATTTTCTTTTTTTCTTGTTTTCTGTCATATATTTAATTCAAATGTTTTGTTTTCCTGCAAAATTAGACCAACTGTACAATGACAGGGAAAAAGTTGGGATGTATTTTTTGCCGATTCTGTATTTGTTTCTAAAATGATAACATTTGTTTCTCTTTTGATAAATGTCTTTTATACGGCAAACAAAGAAAAAGCGCCATAACTACGTTTGTAATTATGGCGCCTACTGCTATGAAATGTAAACTTAATCTCTGTTTGCACGCTTTCTCTCCAGGTGATCCAGGATAATCTTGCGCATACGCATGCTCTTAGGAGTAACCTCTACCAGCTCGTCTTCCTTTATATATTCCAGAGCCTCCTCCAAAGAGAAGATAACAGGAGGAATGATTCGTGCTTTATCATCCGAACCGCTGGCACGCATGTTGGTCAGCTGCTTGCTCTTGGTAACATTGATGACCAGGTCATTGTCATGAACATGCTCACCCACTACCTGTCCGGCATACACATCGTCCTGTGGGAAGATAAAGAACTTACCGCGATCCTGCAGGTGATCGATGGCGTAGGCGAATGCTGTTCCGCCTTCCATGGCAATCATGGAACCGTTGGTGCGGCGATCAATATCACCCTTGTAAGGCTGATACTCCTTGAAACGGTGTGCCATGATGGCCTCGCCGGCACTGGCGGTCAGTACGTTGGTACGCAAACCGATGATACCGCGTGATGGAATGTTGAACTCGATAGTCACACGGTCGCCGTTTGACTCCATGCTCACCATCTCACCCTTACGGCGGGTTGCCATATCAATCATCTTGCTGCTGTATTCCTCTGGTACGCTGATGGTCAGTTCCTCGATAGGCTCGCATTTCACACCGTCAATCTCCTTATAGATTACCTGTGGCTGACCAACCTGCAACTCATAACCCTCGCGACGCATGGTCTCGATCAGTACGGACAGGTGCAACACACCACGGCCGTAAACAATCCAGTGTCCATCCTGCTCAGCCTTGTGGACACGCAGGGCCAGGTTCTTATCCAATTCCTTCTCCAAACGCTCCTGAATGTGACGGCTGGTTACGAATTTACCCTCACGGCCAAAGAATGGCGAGTCGTTGATGCAGAAGGTCATACTCATGGTTGGCTCGTCAATGGCGATAGGTGGAAGAGCTTCCGGATTCTCGAAATCGCAGATGGTATCACCAATCTCAAACTTATCCAAACCCATGACGGCACAGATATCACCTGATGAAACCTCGGTGGCACGCTGGCGTCCCAAGCCCTCGAAGGTGTACAGTTCCTTCACCTTCATCTTGGCCATGCTTCCGTCGCGGTGTGCCAGAGTGATGTTCATACCCTCCTTGATGGTACCGCGGTGAACGCGACCTACGGCAATGCGACCGGTATAGTTACTGTAATCCAGTGAAGTGATCAGCATCTGAGGGGTTCCTTCCAACTGCTTTGGAGCTGGGATGTACTTGATGATGGCATCCAGCAGAGGCAGGATGTTATCGCCTGGAGTCTTCCAGTCCTCGGCCATCCAGTTGTTCTTGGCAGAACCGTAGATTACAGGGAAATCCAGCTGATCCTCGGTAGCATCCAGAGCAAACATCAGGTCGAATACCATCTCGTAAACCTCATCAGGACGGCAGTTTGGCTTATCCACTTTGTTGACAACAACGATAGGCTTCAAACCAATCTGCAGTGCCTTCTGCAGTACGAAACGGGTCTGAGGCATTGGGCCTTCGAAGGCATCCACCAGCAGCAGACAGCCATCGGCCATGTTCAGCACGCGCTCCACTTCGCCACCAAAGTCGCTGTGTCCCGGAGTGTCAATAATGTTTATCTTTGTACCTTTATAATTGATAGAGACGTTCTTGGACAGAATGGTTATACCACGTTCACGCTCCAAGTCATTGTTATCCAAAACCAACTCTCCGTTTGTCTTATCCTCACGGAACAGATTTCCGGCCAGCATCATCTTGTCCACCAGGGTTGTCTTACCATGGTCAACGTGTGCAATAATTGCAATGTTTCTAATATCTTGCATAGAATACCTTATAATACCTTATGAATTACGCTGCAAAGTTACGGCAAACCGAGCGGAGTACAAAATAAATTGATTTGTTTTTAATCCCGAGGTGCCGCCTAACTTATGAAAAGTTACGGCAAAAAGGGCAGAGTGTACCTTAAAATCGAAAATTTATGTCTAAATCATTTGTAAATCAAAAAATATGGCTTAACTTTGCACCCGCATTTCGAGGCAGTGTCGGCGAATCGCTGCAAACCTTCACCGATGGCCGTCCTCGCAAACAAGTTTAACATTTTAATATTTTAAAATTATGTATTTAGACGCAGCAAAAAAGGAGGAGATCTTCGGTAAGTACAGTTATGCACAGAAGGCTACTGATACCGGTTCTCCAGAAGCTCAGGTAGCTTTGTTCTCTTATCGTATTTCACATTTGACCGAGCACCTGAAGAAGAACCGTAAGGATTTCGTAACCGAGCGTGCACTGACCATGTTGGTAGGTAAGCGTCGTAGCTTGCTGAACTATCTGAAGCGTCAGGACATCGAGCGCTACCGTGCTATCGTTAAGGCACTGGGTCTGCGTAAGTAATCCTTCTTTACGATTTGGACAATTAGAAAGGCCGTTCCTCATGGGGGGGACGGCCTTTACTTGAAAACAGATTATACTGCAAGTCCGGCGTGGTGGGCATACCGGATAAGATCTATGGTAGTATTAATTCCCAGTTTGCGGAATATATTTGTTTTATGAGTTTCTACGGTACGGAGTGAGATTCCCAATTCTTCTGCAATCTCTTTGCTGAACATACCGTTGCAGCACAAAGCCATAACTTGTATTTCTCTGCGTGTGAGGTTGACATGACTCGAATCATTCATTTTGCTTTTTTCAATATTTTGCTGGCTGATTTCCTTTCTAATGACGGGCGGTGAGTAGCTTTTCTTTGTTATTGACAGCAGTCGTTCCTTCAGTTGATTAGTCCGCTTTAACATAGCCTTTGCTTTTCCTCTCAAAACCACTAATCTCCAAATTAATGTGATTCCCAAAACACAGGCAACTCCCAAAACCGACAGCAAAATTTGCCACATCTTGTTTATGGTGACTTGCTTCCCTTGAATCTCAGATTTGTATTCTCTTTCAGCTGTTTCATATTTGGCTTTGAATTCAGACTGTTTTTCTTCCACTTGGGCATTAAAAATGATGTCAGTCAGTTCAGAGTAACGCTCTAATTGAGCCAATGCTTCCAGAGGCTTTGTCCTTCTTAGAATATCCCATGCATATCGTCTAGCTTTACTCTCCAAATATTGGTTTCCGGTTTGCATGAATAGGTCTGCACTTTTCAGGAAGTAATTGCACGCCTCTTCTTCTTTGTCCATTTGCGAACAAAGCACACCTAGTTGGCATAAGATTATTGAAAGTGATTTGATATTTCCCTTCTGTTCTAGCCCTTCTTTGGTCTGGAGATAAAAATCATAGGCTTCATTGACTTGGCTTAGCGGAATGTTGGCTTTGTCAACTTCCTTGTCGTTCAAAAAGTTGACAGGAAAAGCCAGATCTGTTCTGTCACTAGCCACGCTTAAGGCATAAAGACTATCACTAAAGTCTTTATAACAAAGTGCCAATTCGTTGGCTGTCCGAATTTGTCCCCTTTCTTGGGTTTCACTGGATAAGTGGACAAGGGTGTCCATTGGTGTCATACTTGCACTAGCGCATAAAGATAACACAAGCAGTGCAATGCTTGTAATAATAAATTTTGTCATAAAACTGAGTGTCTAATATTGTTGCAAATGTATCAAAAAAAAGTGTACAAACAAAAAACTTGCACACTTTATATTTGTTTTTTACAAAAAATCATTCATTTATGACCTTTTAACCTTATTCCCGCTTAACTTTGAACTGGATAGGACCTTCTATCTTGCGTGCCTTAACCACTTGAGTTGAGTCACCTTCAGCTGCACGGGTGCCTACCAGATAGAAATCGGTGCGATAGCGGTCCTTGTCTACAAAGGCAGAGAAGTAGTCTCTGTAGGTAATCAGGTCGTTCAGCCACATGGTGCCCAAACCGTAATCATAATAGTGCAATCCCAAATCACCAAACTCTACGCGCCACTCAAAATCCATTACCTGATAGATTTCGTCGTTGTCCATAAAGCGCTGGGTCTCACGTCCCACACCATGATCAGGAAAACTGCCTCTGATAAACTCAAACTCGCTATAGATTGGCCATTCACGTCCATGGTCATATACACTCTCATTCATGTCTGCTTCCCACAGTTTGCCGAAAAGGCCAGAGATATCAAAACCGATTTCATCGTCCTCATCGTAGATTACTACGTGTCCGCAAGAGCTCAGAGAAATCATAGCCAAAGCGGTCATCAATCCTACCATCAGTTTTCTTAGTGCTTTCATAATCGTTCAGTTTTATTGTTGTTTTTACATCTGCAAAGATAGCGGAGGTTTTTCCTATATGCAAGGGAAAATCCCTATTTGTGTAGGGGAAAATGCCTATATATTCCCTAAATAACTATCATAATAAATATATTGTGTCAAAACATTTTGTACATTTGCAAAAACTAGAACCTGATAATATGAGAAAAATACTGCTCCCGTTGTTGGTCGCAGCTGCTGTCCTGCCTGCCAATGCACAAATTGCCAGTACCACTGGTGGAGGTCTGAACTATGCCGACGGATGGGCCATCAAGGCTCCTTTGGCCGAGAAACCCCGAATCCTGGTCACTTGTGACCCTGAGTTAGACGATAACAATTCCATGATCCGTTTCCTGTTGTTCTCTACCGGCTATCAGGTGGAGGGATTGGTCTATACCAGCAGCCAGTTTCACTGGAAGGGCGACGGCAAGGGCACCAAGGCTTGGGTGGCCGGGCGTGAGTACGACCGTCCAGGATTGGGCTTCAAACCGATGACGCATTACCGTTGGGATGAAGGTGAGCGCATGATTGACAATATCGTGGATGCTTACGAGAAGGTGTATCCTAACCTGAAGGTGCATGATCCGGAATACCCTACTCCCGAGTATCTCCGTTCCAAGGTGTATTGGGGCAACTGTGAGTTTGATGGTGATTTCTCTAAAGACACTCCGGGTTCGGAACTCATCAAGATGCTGATGATGGACGAGACCAATCCTGCACCTATTTTTGTGCAGGCGTGGGGTGGTTGCAGTACCATTGCCCGTGCCCTGAAGAGTATTGAGGATATCTATGGCGACCAACCCAACTATCCGGCACTGAAGGAACGTATATCCAAAAAGATGATTCTGTGTCTGAGTGGTGATCAGGACAACACCTTCCAGAAATACATCCAGCCTTTCTGGCCGGATATCAAGCAGCAACCGGGTGGAATTGGCGGAGCCACTGCCAGTTTCGGTTCTCAGGGACGCCAACGTACTCCCGAAGGTAATGAGGTGCTCTCGGCCGAATGGACCCAAAAGAACATCAGTGCCTATGGCCCTATGGGCGAATTGGTGCGTGTCTGGGGCGATGGTAAGCAGTTTGCCAAGGGTGATGTGTTCGATTTCTTCGGATTCGATTGCCCTGCCGAGGAACTGACCAAAAAGGGTTATGTGGTGTGGATGAAGATGCAGCCAAAGGGTGCCTTTGTGGGCGAGGGCGATACCGGCTGCTTCAGCAACTTTATCGATAACGGCCTTTTGGGATATGTGAACAACTGGGGCGGCTGGGGAGGTTACCAGAACCCGGTAAAGCCAGTGACACAGAATTTTGCTCAGGGCGGAGTGGAAGCCATCAGTGCCTCATTGGGTATTGGTGGCGGTCAGAATAATGCCTCACAGAGTGCCCGCCGTCAGCCGGTGGAAATCAAGACTCCTGATTTCATGCCGCACATGTTCTATGAACTGTCCGAGCGTTTGCGTTGGTCGGTAACTCCAAATTATACCGATGCTAATCATAATCCGGTCATTTCGGGGCCTTCCGCTCTGAGGGCTAAGGCAGGTGAAACCCTGAAACTGAAATATGTCGTTACTGATCCTGATAAGGGCCAGCAGGTGAATATCACCTGGTGGAAGCATCCTATCAGCACTTACGAGGCCGATTGCAATGTGGCCGATGTGAATAAGGCGACAACCACCTTTACCGTTCCTGCCGATGCTAAGAGTGGGGATGAGATTCACCTGATCTTGGAGGCCAATGACAATGCACCTATTCCACTGGTGCGTTACAACCGTTTGATAGTGACTGTAGAGTAAGAATAGAAAAGGTTGACCGTTCTGGTCAACCTTTCTTTATTCAGGATAATGCTTTCTTGAGTCGTTCCATGGCATTTTTCACTACACTCAGCGGGCAACCGATGTTCATGCGCACATGGCCTTCGCCACCAGGACCATAGTGGGCTCCGTTGTTCAGCAGAATGCCGGCTTTTTCTTGGAACAGGTCCATCAGTTCTTCTTCTCCCAATCCTAATCCGTTGCAGTCCAGCCACATCAGGAATGACGCCTCCGGACGATATGCCTTGATGCCCGGAAGTTCACGTTCCACAAAGTCGCACACATAATCCACATTCTTCTCTATATAGTGACGCAATGCCTCCAACCAGTCAGTGGGGTTGTTGTATCCTGCCATGGTCAGTTCCAGGGTAGGAATATGTACCTCCACCAGTTTGCGGTTTTTCATATAACCGAAGAATTTTTCCCGGATTTCCGGATTGATGATGTAACACTGTGCAGCTCCCACACCTGCCAGATTGAACGTCTTGGTAGGGCCGGTAAATATGATACCTGTCTGTGCAGCCTCCTCGCTCACACTCAGGTATGGCACATGCTTGTTGCCGTACAGGGCCAGGTCGCAGTGAATCTCATCAGCCAGTATAATCACGCCATGGGTTGCAGCCAGATGGGCAATCTTCTTCAGGTCCTCGGCCCCCCACATCATGCCGCCAGGGTTGTGAGGGTTGCACAGAATCATCAGCTTGGTCTTGTCGTCCTTCATCAGTTCTTCCAACTGCTCAAAATTCATGCGATATTTGCCGTTTTCCAGAATCAGCGGATTATAAGCCACTTCGCGCTCCAGCCGCTTGATATAGTTCATGAAAGGATCATAGACAGGGGTCTGCACAATCACCTTATCGCCGGGCGATGAGAAGTTATCGATGGCCAGATTAATGCTGGTGATAACTCCAGGACAGTAACTTACCCATTCACGTTCCAACTGCCACCCCAACTGGTTCTTCACCCAGTTGATGATGGATGTATAGTACTCCTCAGGAGTGGAGGTATAACCCATCACATCCCTTTTCAGGCGGGTCTGCAGGGCTTCCTGAATGAATGGGGCGGTACGGAAGTCCATATCCGCAATGCCCATACCTATTTTATCTGCACCGGTTTTCTCTATTCTACCATATTTAATACTGTAGGTACCGGTTCTATCGATAATCTCATCAAAGTTGAACCCCGTGATTTTGGCTTCCTTGGGCTCTGTATTACAGCCGGTCAGTGCCAGCAGGGTGGATGGAGCTGCGGTAGTGGCTACTGCTGTAGCTGCCATATTCTTCAGAAATGCACGTCTTTTCATGATAATCGGATTAGTGATATGCAAAGTTAGTGAAAAATCGGTTTTAGACTAATGGAAATCCAATATATTTCCTAAATTTGCACTATCAACTATCAAACGGAAAAAGATTTATGAGAAAGTTAATTATGTTGGTTATGGCTTTGGGTATGAGTGTGATGACTTATGCACAGAGTACTACACCCGTAAAGAAAGAGATTAAGACCGAACAGGCACCTGCAGCCATCGGTCCTTACAGTCAGGCTGTTGAGGCCAACGGTATGGTATTTGTTTCCGGTCAGTTGCCTATTGATCCGGCTACCGGTCAGTTTGCTCAGGGAGACATTAAGGACCTGGCACGCCAGAGCCTGAACAATATCAAGCACATTTTGGAGCAGGCAGGCTTGAGTATGGACAATGTAGTCAAGACCTGTGTTTTTCTGGCCGACATCAATGACTTTGCGGCAGTGAATGAGGTTTATGCTACATTCTTCAAACAGCCGTTCCCTGCACGTTCTGCCATGGCTGTAAAGGATTTGCCTAAGGGCGGACGCATTGAAATTGAATGTATTGCTGCTCGATAAATGAGAAACGCGGAGGTTCAAACCTCCGCGTTTTATTATTGGATAATGATTCGTCCTTGTGGCTCAGCATATTCCGTGGTAATCCGTCCATTCAACTTCTGGGTGACGAATTCTACCAGGGCATCGTTATACAGCATCATGCCGTCCTTCACCACCTTGGCGTCCTTTAGTATATTCTTGAAACCACCTCCGGAAATACAGTAGTCGGTGGTGGATAGAGTATAGGTCTTTTCAGGATCCAGTGGTTCGTAGGCACCGGCCTCCTTATTCATCACCTGTGCATCCTTGATACTATGTGACTTTACCTCTACGGTAAATTTGACGCCTGATACCTGAGGGAATTGTCCATCCTCCAGTGGCAGTAGGCTGGTGTTCTCCTTCAGTAGCTCCAGAATCTTGGCACCAGTCACCTCCACCATGCACAGGTAATTGTCGTAAGGCAATAGGCTTACAATGTCTCCATAGGTCAAATCGCCTTTTTTTACTTCCGAGCGGATACCGCCACCATTGGTCATGGCCATATCTGCACCCGTCATAATGCGGAATGCATCGGCCACGATGTCGCCTGCATTGGTCTCAGCCTTGCGCACTTGTTGCCGGCCGTTCTCATCCAGAATGCGAAGATCCACTTCGCTGTGGCACACCTGCCGTCCGGTCACTTCGTTCATCTGTTTCTTTACCTCATCAATGGCACGCTGAACCGTTATGCTTCGGTAAGGCATATCATTTACAGGAATCAGTGATGTGGTGATGGTACCATTTGGCAGAATCACCATCTTGCCCAAATTGGCAAACTGGGTACCTGTCTGGGTAATGATAACTGGTTTCCCTTCCTTATTGTTAATGGTTACTGCTGGAATGGTATTGTGCGAGTGTCCGTCCAGAATAACATCGATGCCGGTGGTGTTCCGAGCCAATCCGTGTGAATCCACATTCATGTGGTTAGGGTCCTCACCCAGATGCGACAGTACGAACACAAAATCAGCACCTTTCCGCCGAACCTCATCGGCTGCTTGCTGCACCAGGTTATAGGTCTGATCGGGTACCAGGTCATAGATCAACTTACCGCTCTCGTCATAAAACGAGTACGATTCGCTTTCCATGGTGGTGGGGGTTACGGCACCGATATAGGCAATCTTCTTCTTTCCTATTTTCTTCAGGATATAAGGGGCAAAAACCTTTTTTCCTGTGCGGGTATCAATGACATTCACGCAGGTGATAGGAGCTTTCAGCTGATTCAGTAGTTCGAACATGCGTGGAATCTTATAGTCAAACTCATGATTGCCTAAGGTCACGGCATCATAGCCCACATGTTTCATGACATCCATGATGTACTGTCCTTTGGAGATGGCTCCGGCAGTTCCGCCCTGCAGGTAATCACCGCTGGAGACAACACTGGTCCATGCCGTATCGGCTATCAGCTGGCGTAAGCCGGCTATCTTTGCATAGCCGTCTATAGCACAGTGCACGTCATTTTCATACAGTACAACTATACTTTTCTCTCTCTGGTTCTGAATGGTGGATGTAGACATACAGCCAGTCATCAGCAGGCAGCATATTGCAGCCCACATCCATCGTGTTCTCATTATCATTCGGCCAAGCATCATCCGTTTCTATATTGGTACATTGGCAAAAATACAAAATTTATCCCATAAAAGCACAAAAACCGTAAATTTTTACGTTTGCATTTTACTGAAAGAGAGCGGGAATTTACTCTGCCCCCTTTCTCTGATTGTCAAAAACTAGCTTGTTTTTTAGTCTATAAATCGCTGAATACCATATGCTCGTTAGGTTATGTTACCAAATTATGCTTCGTGTTTTTTGTCGCCAATGGTAAATGGTTTCCTATTTCTCGTTGAAGTACAAATGTTGGCATTGCGTTGGATATTAACATGAGAAGAAAATCGTTTTTGTCATATCGTGACAAACAGAAACGGTGAGTTGTTGATACGTAATTCAATGGAATGGGTATAATACTAAAGGGATGAATTCGTAAATAGAATTCATCCTTTTGTTCGATATGATAGTCATGGATTAGTATGTTTCTATTGTCCAACCTTTTGGGATGATTTTTAAATCATCGTCAATATAATCTTCCCATTTAGAATTTGACTTTATGGAGAAAGTGCCAGTTTCTGCAGTTCCAGTTAACCATTCACTAAAACTATACACATCTTCTGGTATAATTGCGAAAGCGACTTTGACTGAATTCAGATTTGTGCATTGATAGAACATCCAATCATAGCAACCGTTAACTAAATTAGTAGCTGGTAGTTCTGGGGCTTCTTCCAGAGTTTCGCATCCTGCAAACATAGCAGAATAACAGCCTTCTGTCAAAGTCGTAGCCGGTAGCGCAGGGGCAGAAGTGATGGATGTGCCAAAAAACAAACCATAGAAGCAATAATCTGAAGGAATTACGTCTGATTCTGCAAAATTATCACCATAAAGCAGACTCATAATGTTTCCACTGCATGCAAATTCGCCATACGTAGAGAAAGAACTGTAATTTTCATCATCCACGCTGAATCCGTTAGGATTATTGCCCTTTACATAAAAAAACTCTCCCTCATCTAAAGTTATTTCATCATCGGCATTCCATGGAGTCCATGTTTGCTTATCGTAACTATACAACATATCGGGGACGTTATAGTTTTCATTAGTGTAATACACTGTGCAGCCATCCTCCAAAGCAACAAAGTGCAAGTACTCATTTGCTTCTTCAGTATGATTCTCCTGAATAGAAACATTGTTGTTGTTTCCGTTTCCTTCCTCCCAAGGATTTACATATGTAGAATTAAGAATCAACAATTTATCTTTAGTCATTTTAAGCTTATAGCAGTACATTTTACCGGAACATAACTGCTGGTTTGTGTTAGGACTATAAGAATAGGTGGATCCATCATTCAAAGTGATGGAAATAAATTTAGAGCCAAAAGAAATTGTTTGAGGGACGATAATGGCGGTTGCTTGAGTAGTACTAGTCCCTGCAACAACATCTGTAGTATATCCGGTCAATAAGGTTACCATTCCATTTTGGAACTCGACAGTAGTCTTCACATCATTCAATGTAATAGTGGAGCCATTCAAATCAATATCATCCTCAACGGTCAATTCCACATTCACTTTTGTGAGCATATGGCTGAAAGTTAAGTTTACAGTAGGGGTAGTCTTATCGGCAGTAGCAGTAGCCCAAAGCAAGTCACTGTTGGCATATCCTCCTGCACTCTGGTCAGTTTGAACAGTAAAGATTTGGGTGGTACCCACAACATCAGTCCAAGTGGAGTTGTAAGGTTGATAGGCATAAATGTAAGCAGTGGTATTGCCAACGTAATAGATGGAACCACTGTAATTCAAGTTTCCTGTCCCGTCTGAAATCCATGGATTATTGTTGTGTGTTGAAGAAGCACCAATAATGGTTACACCCACCTGTTGGTCAAGATTAATCAGCTCATTCTGCTCATTTAGGTTGCTCCCACGAGTAGGTAGAGATATGTTGCTGATCAGCTTAATCTCTTGCAATACGTTTTCACTAAAAAACTCGTCTACTGAACAGGCTATGTTCAATAAGCCCATAATGAGGGCTAGGCTTACATTTTTAAAAAGAGGTCTCATAAATAATGGTCTAATATTAAAATTCTATTATGCAAAAATAGATATTTGTAATGAAAAAAAAAAGAAAAAAAAAGAAAAATAGTGATGCAAAGCAGAGAAATGTATTGATTGATAGTCGAATTCTGTCTCCTATATACCTTTTGGGCATTTTATTTTGGAAAAAGAGCATGTATATAATTAATAACCAGGGTATCTTAAGTTTTTTATCAAATTGAAAGTGTTTTTGTCATCACATATTGTCTCGTGGTGATTGCTCATGATGACATGAGATTGGAGCATTCTGTTTATGAGGTATTTCACAACCTCTGCTTTTCATTGGTACTCAACATTCCGGGTGGTGTGCAACTATTAGTGGAAACTATTGCTTCATTTTTTATGATGGTGCCTGTGTGTGCATTGTGAATTTGTTTCCAATTGAATATTAAGACAAAAGATGGTGCTGCTCTTCTTCGTCTGCCAAATCTTTTGAATTTCGGCGCTCATGTATCAAGAGTTTGTTAGATCGTGGATTTGCCGAGATAGAATTCTGGAAAATTTATATGCTGAATACCATTGTGCAGGATATGATGGGAATCACCCACTTTTCTGGAAGCCGAAACGATTCTATATCAAGTTTTCCAATAACTCTGCGCTCCGACTAGCCGATAGGATATTCCTTCAATTTACCATTAACGATATACATTATATTGAACTCAGACCTGGAAGGCCTGGTGCTGAATGCTTGTATTTCATAGACATCGAACCATAAAATTCAAATACTTGTTCCTGGAATGGACTTGTCAATACGAGGTGAAAGTGGCAGGTCAATTGTCCATAAAGGTAGATTCCGCCAGATAGGCTAATTTTACATGATCTCGTATAGACGAAAACCTTATTATCCGTAATTTGGGTGGATGGAGTGGAATTCTGATGCGTGTAGTTCTTTAAGGAATGTTTTATCTCGATAGAGTTTTGACGGCAATAATGCTTCTTTAGTCAAAGGATTGGTTATGGCAAAACTATCCATGATTGGTAATTTATGGATAGCAGAATAGAACCGTTTGGACCTGAAGGCTCAGTTGAATCTTTGTCCTGGTGATGGCGATTGAGTATAGCCTAAATAGACTGACTTTCAGAACCTCATCTTCGCTGGAAAATCATGGTGTTATTATACCAATACCTGTGGCTGCGGATCGGTACTAATAAACGAAAAAGAAGGATGTTTGTGTTTATATTACTTCAAAATGTTTAAAGGCATTCCAGATGCCATCGTCATCTACTGAGGTGGTGATGTAGTTGGCATGCTGCTGAACCTCGGGAGCAGCATTGCCCATAGCCACACCGATGGCGGCATGCTGAAGCATAGGGATATCATTTCCTCCATCGCCTACACCCATGGTTTCGGAAATATCAATGTTGTAGTGGGCAATTACCTGGTCAATACCATCGGCCTTGCTGCATCCCTGTACTACAATGTCGGCAAAAGATGGATGCCAGCGCATACCCACGCAATGGGGCAGTATCTGTTGCATGACCTCGTCCTGATCACTGGTATAGAAACCTATCAATTGTAGGATGGGCGAATCTACCATCTGCTCAATAGGGTAGAAGGGCACATGAGGCACATTCAGGTGGGTGAGAATGTACTGAACGGCAGGATGCTCCTTGTTGATTCCGAAAATCTTTTCGTCCGAAACGGCCATGAAAGGGATAGGATTGTCGCCCTGCCCCTGAAGGAAATGCAACAGGTTCTCTACATCCTCACGGGGAATGCTATTGCGGTAGATGATCTGATTGTCGTGAGTGATGCAGAGAGCACCGGTTACACAAATCATGCCATCGTACTCCACACCGGCCAGATTGTCGATAAACTGGATGGGGCGACCGGTACAGATGAAAACCTTCACTCCGCGTTGGCGGGCCTCGTGAATGGCCTGGCATGTAGACGCAGGAACCCTGTGTGTCTGGAAAGACACCAGGGTTCCATCGATATCTAAGAATATAGCTTTTATCATAGGATAGTCATCTGGTTTAGAAAGATACTTCGCTATGCTCAGGATGACAATTCATGAATTTACAATACCTGAGATCCTGGCTTAACCTCGTGCTCTACGGTAGTAACAGCCAGTGTTCCGTCATAGTTCTCAGCACTCAGGATCATACCTTCGCTGACCAAACCGTTCTTAAACTGACGTGGTGCCAGGTTGGCAATGAACAGTACCTGCTTGCCTACCAGTTGCTCTGGCTCATAGAATGCGCTGATACCGCTTACAATTGTACGCTGCTCCAATCCGTCATCGATACGGAACTTCAGTAGTTTCTTCATCTTTGGCACGCGCTCGCACTCCAAAACGGTTCCTACACGGATGTCCAGTTTCTGGAAGTCGTCAAAGCTGATTGTCTCCTTGATAGGATTAGCCTTGTAGTTGGCAGCCTCGTTGGCCTTCTTGGTAGCCTCCAGCTTATCCAATTGAGCCTGAATTACTTCGTCCTCAATCTTGGTGTACAGCAGCGATGGCTTGCCCAACTGCTTGCCGGCTGGCAACAGCTCGGTGCTGCCCAGACTCTCCCAATTTACACCGTCCATGCAGATCATCTCACGCAGACGTGCACTGCTGAATGGCAGGAATGGCTCGAAAGCGATAGCCAGATTGGCGGTCAGCTGCAAAGAGATATAGATGATGGTTTTTACACGCTCTGGATCGGTCTTGATGACCTTCCATGGCTCCATGTCGGCAATGTACTTGTTACCAATACGTGCCAGATTCATGGCCTCCTTCTGGGCATCGCGGAACTTGAAGTTCTCCAACAGACTCTCAACTTTGGTCTTTACGTCTGCAAATTCAGCCAGTGTTTCCTTATCGTAATCGGTCAGTTCGCCACAGGCAGGAACTACACCTTCGTAATACTTCTGTGTCAACTGCAGTGCACGGTTCACAAAGTTGCCGTAGATAGCCACCAACTCATTGTTCACGCGGTCCTGATAATCCTTCCACATGAAGTTGTTGTCCTTTGTCTCAGGGGCATTTGCGGTCAACACATAACGCAATTCGTCCTGACGCTCTGGCATATCTACCAGGTACTCGTTCAACCATACAGCCCAGTTGCGGCTGGTAGAAATCTTATCGTTCTCCAGATTTAGGAACTCGTTAGATGGTACGTTGTCAGGTAAAATGTAATCACCGTGGGCCTTCAGCATAGCAGGGAATACAATGCAGTGGAATACAATGTTGTCCTTGCCAATGAAGTGAATCAGACGGGTCTCAGGGTCCTTCCACCAGGTTTCCCAAGAGCCTAATTCTGGCTTGGCATCACACAGTTCCTTGGTATTGCTGATGTAACCGATAGGTGCATCGAACCAAACATACAGAACCTTGCCTTCAGCACCTTCTACAGGTACAGGAATACCCCAATCCAGGTCGCGGGTAACGGCACGTGGCTTCAAACCACCGTCCAACCAGCTTTTGCACTGGCCATATACGTTAGGGCGCCATTCCTTGTGGTCCTCCAGGATCCACTTTTCCAACCATTCCTGGTGCTTGTCCAATGGTAGGTACCAGTGGCTGGTTTCTTTCTTTACCAGAGGATTGCCGTTAACAGCATTGTATGGGTTGATCAACTCCTCAGGAGAAAGGGTGGCACCGCACTTCTCGCACTGGTCGCCGTATGCATCGGCAGCATGGCAACGAGGGCACTCGCCACGGATGTTACGGTCGGTCAGGAACTCCTTGGTCTCCTCGTCATAGAACTGCTCGGTGGTCTGCTTGATAAATTTATCCTCATCGTACAGCTTTTTGAAGAAATCGCTGGCCAGCTTGTGATGCACATCGCTGGTGGTACGGCTGTAGATATCGAAAGAGATACCGAACTTTTCGAAAGAGTCCTTGATGAGGTAATGGTAACGGTCTACCACCTGCTGAACGGTAATACCCTCCTTGCGTGCACGGATGGTTACAGGGACACCGTGCTCGTCAGAGCCACCGATAAACAAAACGTCCTTGCCCTTGAGGCGCAGGTAGCGCACATAGATATCGGCAGGAACATAAACACCGGCCAGATGGCCTATATGAACAGGGCCGTTAGCATAAGGCAGAGCCGCAGTAACGGTGGTGCGTTTAAAGTTTTTTTCCATGTTTTGATTCGTTTATATACATTTAGGTGCAAAAGTACGGAAAATTTTTCTTTTCTTTGCAGAAATATATCAAAATATAAGGAATATGACAACACAAGCACTGGGCACCAAACCCCATTACGACTTGTTGGATGGACTTCGAGGCGTTGCCGCACTGGCCGTCCTATTCTATCATCTGAATGAGGCGATAGCTTTTGCTGCCGGAGCTGCCGAGCAGGAGTTCTTTCATGGATTCTTAGGGGTAGATTTTTTCTTTATCCTGAGCGGATTTGTGATGGGGTATGCCTATGACGAGCGATGGGACCGCATGAGTGTAGGACAGTTTGTGAAACGGAGACTGATACGTCTGCATCCGATGGTCGTGTTTGGTGTTGTGGTGGGATTGGTATGTTTTGCCATTCAAGGTTTTTGTAGCTGGGACGGTGAGCGTGCCACAATGAGCATGCTGCTGATAGGCATCCTGATGGCTTTGTGCCTGCTGCCTGTTCCTCAGAGTGTGGATGTTCGTGGAAACTACGAGGCTTTTCCCTTGAACGGCCCTCACTGGTCACTGTTCTTTGAATACATCGGAAGTTTGCTGTATGCCATTTGGATACGCAAGTGGAGCACCAAGAGCCTTCGTATCCTGGTGGGTATCATGGCCTTGTTGTTGTGTATCTGCAACCTGCAGGATCCTAGTGCCGGCATCGCCTATGGTTGGAGCAGTGAGCCGATAAACCTGGTAAAGGGTAGCCTTCGCCTGCTGTATGGTTATCCGATGGGTTTGCTGATGGCTCGTGAGTTCCGTACTTCTAAACCGCTTCCTATTACAGGAGTGCCGGTGTTTACTATCTGCAGTATAGCTTTGATTCTGCTGTTTTGTGTGCCTAGTTTTACTAGCGTGGAACCCCATTTGAAAGTAATCTATGAACTGTTTTGTGTAGTCATCGCCTTCCCGATGATAGTAAAGTTCGGAGCATGCGGAATAGCTAGCACCAAGAGTCTTGGCGCTATCCGTTTCCTGGGTCGTTTGAGCTATCCGCTCTATGCAGTTCACTATCCCCTGATTTATCTGTATATCCATTGGATCAGCACTGGTCAGCATCCGTTTGGTGAAGCTGAATGGGCTACTCCTGTGGCTGTGGGTGTCATCAGTTTGTTATTAGGAACTATCGCTATGCTTTGCTTTGATGAACCTGTCCGTAAGTGGTTGACTAAAAAGTTCATCGGGTAGACCAGTTCCCCCTATCCAATGTGCGGTAACTGATGGCTTCGGCAATGTGTACTTTTTCTACATGCTGGGAACCATCCAGATCGGCTATGGTGCGTGCCACTTTTAGAATACGGTCGTATGCGCGGGCTGAAAGTCCCATGCGTTCCATAGCATTTCGTAACAGCTTTTGTCCATCGGGTGATGGTTGGGCATATTTGCGCAACAACCGGGGAGTCATCTGTGCGTTACAGAAAATACCCGGTTCATTAGCAAATCGTTTTTCCTGAATCTGACGGGCAAATACCACCCGTTTCCGTATTTCGGCACTGCTTTCCGAAAGAGTGCTGTTGGCCATGTCTTTATACGGCACAGGGGTGATTTCAATCTGAAGGTCGATTCGGTCCATTAAAGGTCCTGAGATGCGGTTCAAATAATTCTGCACCTGTGTGGGGGTGCAGGTGCATTCCTTGGTGGGATCATTGTACATACCGCATGGGCACGGATTCATGGCTGCTACAAACATGAAGGAACAGGGGTATTCCACTGAATATTTAGTGCGTGAGATACAAATCTTGTGGTCCTCCAACGGTTGCCGTAACACTTCCAGTGTGCGCTTGTTCCATTCCGGTAACTCATCAGCGAATAGCACACCGTGATGAGCCAGGCTGATTTCACCCGGTTTGGGGTACTGACCTCCACCAACTAACGCCACTTGTGAAATGGTGTGGTGCGGGGAACGGAACGGACGTTTGGTCAGTAACCCAGCATTCCGTGCCATAAGTCCAGCTACAGAATGTACCTGACTGCTTTCCAAACTTTCTTCTAATGATAAAGGTGGAAGAATCCCCGGTAACCGTTTGGCCATCATGGATTTACCGCTACCTGGTGGTCCGATGAGAATCAGATTGTGTGACCCCGCGGCAGCAACCTCAAAAGCACGCTTCACGTTTTCCTGGCCCTTGACATCCTGGAAATCGAATTCGTAAACTTCGGGAATATCTTGCAGAAACCGGTTTGTGTCCGATTGAGTCGGTTCAAGTGTGGCTTCCCCGTTAAAGAAATCAATGACTTGGCTGATGTTCTCCACGCCATAAACAGGCAATCCTTCGATGACTGCCGCTTCCTGGGCATTGGCTTGGGGAAGAATCAGGCCTTCAAACCCGCTCCGTTTGGCCAGCATGGCTATGGAAAGCACGCCTTTGATGGGTTGCAGTGAACCGTCCAAACTCAATTCACCCATAATCATGTAACGGGATAGGTTGTCCGCCTTAAGGCTTCCGCTAGCGGCCAGAATACCTATGGCCAACGGCAAGTCATAACTGGCTCCTTCTTTCCGGACATCGGCGGGAGCCATATTAATGATAATCTGACAAGACGGAAACTTCAGATTGTTATAACGCAGTGCAGAAATTATGCGCTCGTGACTTTCCTTCACTGCCTCGTCGGGCATTCCTACTAAGAAGAACTTAATTCCCCGATCGGTATTAACCTCAATGGTAATAGTGGTAGCTTCAATTCCTTGGACAGCGGCTCCAAAGACTTTGACCAACATAGTTTTACTTCAGTTTCTTTTTTATATCGTTCCAATTGTCTACCCGTTCTACAATCTTCTGATTCTTGTCAATAAGAATATAGGTAGGTAGGGTTTTTATTTGATAGTTTTTTACTATTTCGGCTTTCCAGGCCATCAGCTCCGAAACGTTTGCTCCTGGTACGGAATCACGCAAGGTAGAGCGGAACAGTGGTTTAGTCACATCCAACACCACATTGATGATCTCGGGCATTTCCTGTAAATCTGTTGATTCATGGTGGATGCTTCGAAGCTGGTCACGATATCCTTCTGCCCATGTTGCGCCAAAAATCAGGAGCAAGTTCTTTCCTTTGTAATCGGCTAATTGATGGCGTTTACCCTCATAGTCTGTTACATCAAAATTAGGAGCATTCTTACCAACCCCAGCGTTAATGAGTGCAACAACCTGTTCCAGCAACAGTTTCATTTCCGGTTGATCGGGTTGCGCTTGTGTGATGGCGGTGAGAGCGTCGTGAATCTGATTCAGATTAGGGTTGTCAACATTGACAAAGTATTTCTTCAGTAGATAGATGCTGACAATGGAGGCAGGATTCTGGTGAATATATTCTAATGCCTTATCCTTTATCTGGTCAGCAGGAAGATCCATGATGTCGCTTCTGAATTTGGACATCAGCTTGTTTGCTTTTCCACCGGCAATTTTGATAGCTTTCAGCTGTGTGGCATTAGCCTCAATCTCAACGGTCAGATCAGGCTCTATAAAAACGACCTGCTCACTCCAGTTCGGTAAAACCATGATGCTGTAACCTTCTGCAACATCAGGGATAGCATATGTGAATTTACCCTCACGGACAGAGACAGTATCGAACTTTTCTCTGGGTCCGTCGGGCATGTAGAACACCATTTCGCCTTGCGACATATTGGTAAACTGCCCTTTTATTAAACATTGGCCGTCCAGATTGGAGCAGGCAGAAAGCAGCCACGCTCCAATCCAGACGGTCATAATAAAAACGCAAGTTTTCAAAATATCAATTAATTCAACGCGTTACTAACTGCATTAGGACAACTCAAGAATTCCAGATCATTGATGGCCTTGGTTCTCAGAGTAGCGTCAGCTGCAATGGCCTTCTTCAGGTTTGCTGTTACGTCACTGGCATTGCCGGTACGGGCACTTTGGACAGCCTTCAGATAATATGTCATAGCATTAGCATTCTTCACTCCTGCCAAAGTACTTGAAGCTGCGTTGTAGTCCTTATTCAGAATTTGTGCCAAAGCTGCGGTATTACTATTCAGACCTTTAGCTGCAGCTGCAGCCTGTGAATACTGACCTTGAGCAATATACAGTGCACTCATAGCTTCATTCAGACCCTCTGCACCTGCACCCTTTGACAGATACTGGGCTGCAGCCTGTTTGTCACCCTTTGCTAAAGCAATCAAACCAGCATTTGCATTAGCCTCTGCCAGAGAAGAATTGATCTTCAGTGCCTGAGATACATAATCATTAGCCTTGTTCAAATCACCAGCCTGATAAGCCAAGGTTGCCAGATTGTTGAACGCACGGGCATCTCTGCCGAACAATTGGGTAGCCTTCTTATAGATGGTCTCCTTCTGAGCGGCATTGTCTGTTAAGGTTGCCGCATACAGAATCTCCTCCAAACTCAGTTTTGAAGCATCATTCTTGAACTGTGCGGTAATCTGCTCATCGCTACGGCCGATAATCTCATAGTTCGCTGTCAGACGTGCACGACGAAGTTTAGGCAGGATGGTTTCTGCCAAATCACCATAGACAGCAGAGATATTCTTGATTTCACGCTCACGTTCCTCTGGATCTGAGTACATAGACAATACACGGATAATCAAAGCCTTATCCTGAATGTTAGATTGTGCAACCAGTTCCTGGAAACCTTCCCAATCCTCTGCGGTATACTTGGTATCGATGTCCGCAGTCTGCTGATTCTTCTTCAGGTTGTCTTTCAAATACTTTGTAGAAACTTGCTCACGCTTGCCTGCCAGTTTCTCATTGAAGTTGTACTTGCCGTCAGGAGAAGCATAGGCGGAAACCTCGATGTTGTTCAACTTATTTGTCTCGGTATTGTCCTTAATCTCCTTCAGTTTAGCAATAAATTCTTTGACGTTGTTGCTGTTCAACTCGCTGGCACGCAGATTTGCCTGACCCAAAAGGAACTGGATGGTTGCCTCCTGCTTAGCCTGAATAATACGCTGGAAAGCATCCTTTGCTATAGAAGCGTTAGCGCTCTTCAGTGTTTCCTTCACCAATTCTGAGGTGGAAATTACACCTGTAGCAATCTGTACATCTGGAATATTTACGACCTTATTGCCAACCTGAGCATTGAAAGTCAGATACAGATCTGAACGTTGCATACCATCCTGAAAAGGATAAGATGCACGCATGGTATATGAACCACCAATAGCATATGAAATAGACTGATTGTTTCCCTTGACTTTCTCACCCTGGAAAGTAGCAGGGTTTCCCTTGGCCTCTCCGCCATTCCATCTCAGCACAGGAGTTACGGTTACTTGTGCCTTCTTCTTCATGTACTTTTCTGGGAAGGTTCCATTAATTGTAGTAGGTACCATACCGGCATGGGCTTCCAGAGGGTTTGGTGTCACAGTAAAGCTATCAGCTCCCAACATGCCTAATTTGCTGCTGCAAGATGTCAGAGCTGCAACCAGAGCAAAAGATGCAAATGGCATTAAAATAGATTTCTTCATCATAATTAATCG
>JAZQPA010000001.1:0-5924 GCA_045628125.1 Bacteroidaceae bacterium | reverse complement strand
AACCCTTTTCTGCCTTTTCCTGCTTTGGTGCCTCACCGTCGCTTGGCAAAAGTGGAGATGGAGTATCCTTACCCAACATGGTCACGTAAATACCGGTCATGTTGTTGTAGCTGTGGTTCCACTCGGTCTGGCTGTAAGTAGGGTTGAAATCACGATCTGCGGTATAAATCAAATACTTACCATCCTTGCTGAACATAGGTGAACCGGCATTGTACCACTTCTCGGTAATGGCAATTTCCTTACCGGTCTGCAGGTTGTATGCATAGACAATGCTCATCTGGTTTGATGCAGGACGGGTATAGGTCAGCCACTTGCAGTCAGGACTCACATTCACGCCACGGATCTCGCCCTCGGCACGGGTCATCAGCACCTTACGGGTCTTGGTCACAGGATCCAGTGAGGTAAGCTGGTTCTTACGGTCGGTGAACAGGATGGTCTTGCTGTCAGGCAACCACTGCAGACTGCGGATATAGGTGGTGGTGCCCTTGGTCAACTGGGTAGTCTCGCCACTCTCCACATTATACAGATAGATTTCGGTCTCACCGGTCTGGTCGCCGATATAGGCTACATACTTTCCATCCGGACTGTATACCGCACCACGGTCGTTAGCACCACTTGAGCGGGTAATGTTCTTGGTCACACCGGCTTTTACAGGTACCGTAAACACCTCACCACGAGCGGTAATGGCCAAACGGCCACCCTCATTAGGCATGCTTACAGCGGTCACATTCTTGCTCAGGTTCTTCTGCTCTGCACGGGCGTAAACACCCTCGGCATTCATGGTTACGTTAATCTGAACAGCCTGCTTGGTGGTAGGATCCAGACGATACAGATAACCGCCCTTCTCAAACACAATCAGCTTGCCATTGGTAGTAGGGAACTTCACGTCATAATCGGTAAAGTTGGTCACCTTGCTGGTCTGTCCGCTCTTGGTGTTGTACACAAAGATGTTCATCGTATGGTCACGGTCAGAGATGAAGTAGATCTCATCGCCAATCCACATAGGCATGATGTCCTGAGCCTCGTTGTTGGTGATGTTCTTCACGCTCTTTGAAGCCGCATCATAAATCCAGATATCGTCAGCCTGTCCACCACGGTAATACTTCCAGGTACGGAACTCACGCATGGTACGGTTGTAAGCCAGCAGTTTACCATCCGGGCTATAGCTGCAGAAACCGCCTTCAGGCAAAGGCAAGCGCTCACCCATTCCGCCCTCGTTGCTTACTGTCCACAACTTTCCTTCAAAACCGGAACCGGTACGGTTGCGGTACACAATGCTCTTTCCGTTTGGAGTCCAACCCATTACAATGTTGTTAGGGCCCATACGGTCGCCCAAATCATCACGTCCGTTGGTTGGAGTATAGGTCAGACGTACAGGCTCTCCGCCGCTGATTGGCAAAGAATACACCTCTGTATTACCATCATACTGACCGGTAAACGCAATCGTCTTACCGTCTGGCGAGAAATGAGCAAACATCTCATAGCCCACATGCGAGGTCAAGCGCACCGCTTCACCACCATTAATTGGGGCTTTGTACAGATCGCCAGCATAGGAAAATACCACATCGGTACCATTTGTAGCCGGGAATCGCAACAATCTTCCCTCCTCTGCATTTGCCACTGAAGTAAATCCAGACAGCAACAGAGTCATTGCTAATACTATCTTCATTATTCTTAGAGTATAAATTTTACAAAATTCGATGCAAATTTAGTCATTTTCCATTAATTATTATCCGATTGCGAGCAAAAATTATTGAACGGCAACCGATACCGTTTTCACCAGTCTCAAATGATACGTATTCAGCTTTGTACCGGCCTTGGTCATCTTGGAACCGGACAGAAAAGCAAAGCTGTAAGTGGCATCCTCGCACAGATAGCGCACCGTGGCCAGCTTGTCATCTATCGGCCGTACAGGCACGCCTCCTTCCGCACTGATTGACGCATTCAGCGCATCCAGCTGATCCACATACATCTGAACGAGCAACTGTGCCTCCTCTTTCGCAGGTATCCGCCATCCCTTCAGCTCATCCTCCTTGTATTGACTGGCCAAATCAGATGCCACATTCGGGTTTTCCTCATAAAAGGCAGAAGTCAGCCCTTCCCATTCCGCTAAACTCACCAGAAGCAGGTCCGCGCCATAAGGGGTTTCCGTCACACTGGCCACCACATGGCCGTCCCATCCTGTCCCGGGAAGAGGTATTTCATCCACCGGAATGACCTGCTCAGGTTCCGGAGATTCCTCCTCATCAGTATTGGCACCCGGTCCGAAATGAAAATCATGCTCTATGGCATCCTCCCAATCCTGCACAATGAATCCACCATTCAGAGTCATGCCATCCGAATAGGTACCCGTTAATATATAAGGTGTATTCTCAACCAGAGGCGCCGAATAAGTGTATCCGTAGGATTCCTCACGCTCACCAAAGCCCAACTGAATGGAAAACACGGCATTCTGCTGCGATGTGGGCAACACGTAAACCACCCCTGTAGTCCACGCGGAACCCTCCTTCGTGCACGGAATCTCGGCTGTTTGCGGCTGAAGCATCTCACCCTGCAGATTCATCCCGCTGTACGGGCTGGATAAGGAAACACTCACATCCGTCACATCTTCAGGCACATCTTTCAGAGACAGCTGCAACTGCGCCACGCGATGAGCCATGAATACGGTCAGCGACTGCGATTTCTCACCCATGGTCACATCGGCCAATCCTAATATAACGGGGTCGGTCTGATAGTTGGCATCCGGCATCTGCAACACATCCTGCAAGGTAGGATGATCATTCACCTCACGGCCAGCGGCTGCCACAATCCTGCATTTGCCGGGAGGCAACGATAACGCCACACTTCCCTCCGGAGAACTGATGGACTGGGAATCCAGCAACCTGCCTTGCGAATCGAAGGCAAACACCTGGACAGGTAATGATAAAGACTGATTGGTACTGCGGGTAATCACCGTTAGTTTATGCTCCGAGATTTCGGAATACTCGTCCTCCGGGAAAATCACTGCCTGACATGCAGACAATGTTAGCAATCCCATCAACGGAAGAATAGCGGGAACTGAAAACAAAGAACTACTCTTCATGTAACTGAGCGCAAATATAGGCATTTATTCGCTACCGGATGCCATTTTGCGCATTTTTTGTGTAATGAAACGCTGTACGTGGTGAAAAACAGGAAAAGTTACAATCTGTAAGTAGCATAAAAAAATCCGCGATCTTCACAGATAGCGGATTTCATCTTTGTTGCGTTTTATGTTTGATATATAGTATAAGAGAGTCTATTTTGTTCCCATAACTAACTAAAGCCGAGAAAAATCTCGTTGTGTGTTTTTCCCAGTCCTTAAGGTTACTTACGGTCGGGTTTTTATCTTTTTGCATTGCAAAGATACGAAATTTGTAGAATCATACAAGTTTTGCAGCAAAAAAATCAAGAAAATATTGAAATAATTCTATCATATTGTCATATTGTTGGATTGTGTGCGTTTACACAATTCCATCATACTTCACAACTGAAAGAATCCACTATGCCCAACAGCTTTTTGTCATCATCCACCACCAGCACGGCATGTATCTTGTTTTTGTGCATCATCTGCTGGACTTTGGCAATCTTCATATCCGGAGATATACATTTAGGGTGTCGCGTCATTACCTCGCAAACCTGGGTTTCGAAAAACTTGCTCTGAATGTTCTGCATGGCTCTACGGATATCGCCATCGGTAATGATACCGTTTATATTCTCATCTTCATCGATGATCACACACAATCCCAGTTTACCGGCACTGGCATGAATGATGGCATCACCCAGCAGCATGGTCGGAGGAATGACAGGCAAATCGTCTGTTCTCATCACATCCGCTGCCGTGGTCAGCAATCTTCTGCCCAAACTGCCTCCCGGATGGAACTGAGCAAAATCATTGGCCTTGAAATTCCGCATCTCAATCAATGCGCAGGCCAGAGCATCGCCAATGGCCAGTGCTGCGGTGGTACTGCTGGTAGGCGCCAGATTCAACGGGCAGGCCTCTCTTTCCACGGCTGCAAGAATATGGCAGGTGCTGTGCTTGGCCAGCAGCGATTCTGAGTTGCCGCTGATTCCGATGATCGGCAGCTTGCGATGCTCCATATAAGGCAACAGGCGCAACAGCTCATCGGTTTGACCGGAATAACTGATCATCAGCACCACATCACCATCGGCAACCATTCCCAGATCGCCATGGAACGCATCCAATGAATTCATATAGAATGCAGGAGTACCTGTGCTGGACAGTGTGGCCGCAATCTTTGCCGCAATGTGACCACTCTTACCCACACCGGTAATGACAACCTTTCCGGTACAATGCAGCATGAGCTCCACTGCACGGTCAAAATTCTCATCCAGTTGCGGAATCAGGTCCAATAAAGCATTGGCCTCGTCCTTCAGGCATTTTACAGCATATTCTCTTATCGGTGTCATAGAAAGCTTATAATAACGATTTTACAACATCCTCCAAATCATTGAGGAACAACATATTCGGGCCATCGCTCTTTGCTTTTTCCGGATCAGGATGGGTTTCAAAGAAGAAACCGTTTGCTCCGAAAGCCTTGGCAGCCAGAGCCATCATAGGCACGTATTCACGGTTGCCGCTGGTGCATCCGTTTCCGCCACCCGGGCGCTGCACGGCATGCGTACAGTCCATAATGACGGTGTCCGTCCACTGCTTCATCAATGGAATATTTCGGAAATCCACCACCAGATTGTTATAGCCCATCATATTTCCCCGTTCGGTAAGCCACACCTTGTCATTGCCGCTCTCCTTCACCTTCTGGACCGGATATTTCATGTCATCACCGCTCAGGAACTGAGCTTTTTTGATATTGACAATCTTACCGGTCTTTGCTGCAGCTACCAGCAAATCAGTCTGTCGGCACAAGAAGGCAGGAATCTGAAGGATATCCACCACCTGACCGGCAGCTTCAGCCTGATACGACTCGTGAATATCCGTCAGGACACGCAGTCCATACTGATTACGGATATCAGCCAGCATCTGAATGCCTTTCTCCAAGCCCGGGCCACGGAAACTGCTCAACGAGGTACGGTTGGCCTTATCAAACGACGCCTTGAAAATGATATCAGTCTGGTATTTCTGGTTCAATCGCTGCAACTCAGCAGCCACTTCCTGCAACAGTTCCATGCTTTCAATGACACATGGACCGGCAATTATAACGGGTTTGTTCATATCTTCCTTTTGTATAAAGACAAAGATACGGCTTTTTCTCCGCAAAATACCTATAAAAAGGTAAAATAAACGACTTTTAGAGCAATTAAGGATTTATTTAGAAAAAAGAAAAGCTATCAGCGAACTGATAGCTTTCAAACAGAGCGGAAGCTGGGGGATTCGAACCCCCGGTACGGTAACCCGTACGTCAGTTTAGCAAACTGGTGGTTTCAGCCACTCACCCAAACTTCCTTCCTCTCTTTTCATCATCTTCTTTTCCAGAGGTGCCTGGCGGATTCGAACCGCCGTGGACGGTTTTGCAGACCGTAGACTAAGCCACTCATCCAAGGCACCGAATTCTGCAAAAAAATGATGATTTTAAAATAAGTCGGGGTAGCGGGATTCGAACCCACGACCCCCTGCTCCCAAAGCAGGTGCTCTAACCGGACTGAGCCACACCCCCAATACATTTGTTTTTCAAATGCGATGCAAAATTAGTTACTTTTTTCAATACCTCCAAATTTTTGGCATAAAAAAAGTGCAAAACTCGATGAATTTTGCACTTTATGGAAAATATTAAGTGATTAAATAATGTCTAATTCCTTAAATACCTTCTTTAATTTCTCTACAGAGATATCAACTTGCTCTTTTGTGTGAGTTGACATTAATGCATAACGAACAAGTGTATCTGTAGGAGCACATGCTGGTGGGATCACAGGGTTGATAAAAAGTC